>JAPLPA010000013.1 GCA_026400415.1 Afipia sp.
TCTTTGGTCTTGGGCGCGGGCGCCACCAGCATCGCCATCGCTTCTTTGGTCGGGTTCGGCAATTTCGGATTGCCGCTGGTCGCCATAATGGATGTCAGCGACAACACGCGGTCGGGATGGTTCATGGCGATTTCCTGCGCGATGGCACCGCCCATCGACAGACCGACGATGTGCGCCTTCTTGATGCCGAGCACATCGAGCAGGCCCATCACGTCGTTCGCCATGTCCCACAATTTGTAGGACGACTGCGGCGCGATCTTGAAAATGCGCAGCTTGAGTAAATCCATGGGCGTGAGCGGCTTGCCGCCACTCATTTTGGTCGACAGTCCAATGTCGCGGTTGTCGAAGCGTATGACGCGAAAGCCGCGTGACGCGAGTTCTCTGCAAAAATCGTCTTCCCAAAAGATCATCTGCGCGCCGAGCCCCATGATGAGCACCATCGGCTCGGCATTGGCGTCGCCGAAAATATCGTAGCAAAGCTCGACGCCGTTCGATTTCGCCATCTTCGGCGCTTGATATGGAACTGGGCTCACGTCGTTTCTCTTTCGGGCTTTTGAATTGTCCAGATATGCAAATTCTATTGCACGCTTTGCGGCTGGGCAGAAGGGGGCGAACGCCGCAGCGCGGCAATTGGCGGTATCGTTATTGACCCCGGTGGCGTGACGGTATGGAATGGCAAAAAAGACGAGGCCCAAAGAACCACAAGAAGGCACTCGCATTTCCCGGAGGGCGTCAGATGGCAGATAAATCGAACGATCCCATGCAGCTTTGGCACAGCATGCTGGCCGAAATGGAAAAGGGCTTCAACACCATGGCCACGCAGGTCATGGGGTCGGAGCAATTTTCCAAAACCGCTCATCAATTGACCGGCGCGACCGTCGGCGCTCAAAAGACCATGGGCGACATGATGGAGAAATATCTCGTCAGCATGAATATGCCGAGCCGCGCGCAGATGGTCAGCATGGGTGAGCGGCTTCAGACCATCGAGGCGCAGCTCAACGAGATCAAGGCAGTTCTCTATCGCGCCTATCCGGACGCAATGTCGAGCGACGGCGCAGGCGTGTCGCGTCCGCCGCGCACCAAGCAGCCGCCGACGTCATCAGGAGGAAGTTCTGCGGGGGGAAGTTCTGTATGAACGCCAACGCAGGAAATGCGGCGGCCAGTGCTGCGCCGTTTCCGGATCCTGAAGACATCAGCAAGCGCATCGCGTCTGAAATCGAACGCACGATTCAGCGCAGCATCAAGGGTGTTGAATATATTTCGTCGTCCGGCCCGACGCTCGGATCGACCCCGAAGGACGTGCTCTATTCCAAAGGCACGATGAACCTCTATCACTACCGGCCGCTGGCGGATGAAATCTACCGCGTGCCGATCCTGATCGTGATGGCGACGACCAATCGCGGCTACATTCTCGACATGGTGCCGGGCCAGAGCTTCATCGAGTTTCTGCTCAAGAAGGGCTACGATGTCTACATGCTCGACTGGACCGCACCGCGTCCGGACGAGAAGTCGCTGCGGATGGAGGATTACGTCCTCAATTTCATCCCCGAAAGCATCAAGCGTGTGCAAGCGGATTCCGGCGAAACCGATGTCAGCGTCATCGGCTATTGCTTCGGCGGCGTTCTCTCGCTGCTGTACGGCTCTATCCATCACGACGGACCGATGAAGAATTTGGTGTGTTTCACCACGCCAATCGACTTTCGTGAAATGAAGCTGTTTCAGAATTTCTCGGATCGTCGCTATTTCGACGTCGATCAGCTTGTGGACTCGATCGGCAATGTGCCGCCGGAAATGATCCTTTCATCCTTCGAGATGCTGCGCCCCGCCTCGCGCGCGGTGAGTCAGGTGACGCTGTGGGAGAATATCTGGAACGACGAGTTCGTGAAATCCTACCGCATGTTCGACCGCTGGGCGGTCGACACGCTGCCGCTGGCCGGAGAATATTTCCGCCAGACCGTCAAGGAACTGATGTGGGACAACAAACTGTTCGACGGCACGATGAGCGTCGGCGGAAAAACGGCGGACATTTCGAAAATCAAAGTACCGATCCTGCACGCCGTCGCCGAGCACGATCATATCGTACCGTATGAGGCGGCGAAGCATCTGATTCCGAAAGTAGCGTCCACGGATAAAACCGAAGTCATTCTCAAAGGCGGCCACGTCAGCCTCGTGGCTGGCGCGAACGCCGTGAAACGGCTGTGGCCGAAACTCGATTCCTGGCTGAGTGAGCGATCGACATGAGCAATTCCGGTCAACGTATCTATCCGCGCAAAGTAAAAACCGAAGCCGGCGAGGTCGAGTTTCGCCACATGACGGCGGCGGATGAAGCGGCTGTTCTGGCTTTCGCCAAAAAGCTGCCGGTTCATGATCTGCTGTTCATTCCGCGCGACATTTCCGAGCCGAGGGTGCTGTCGGCCTGGATCAAGGAAATCGAGCGGGGCGGCATGACGAGTTTGCTTGCTGTCAAAGGCGGCGCCGTGGTCGGCTGCGGCACCATCGTGCGCGACGAATTGTCGTGGTCCAGGCATGTCGGGGAAATCCGCATGGTGGTCTCCACGGATGTGCGGGGCACGGGTGTGGGCCGTGCGCTGTCGCAGGAGATCTTCGCGCTGGCGCTGGAGGCGGGCGTGGAGAAGATCGTGGCGCAGATGACGGTCGATCAGCGCGGTGCGATTGCTCTGTTCGAGAGCCTAGGCTTCAAGGCCGAGGCCCTGTTGCGCGAACAGGTCCGCGACAAGGCCGGCAAGGCCTACGACATCGTGGTTCTGGGCCACAATGTTGCGCAGGTGCGCGCCCAACTTGAAGCTTATGGCGTCCCGGCAGCCGTTAGCTGATATCTTTCAATAGCTTAGTATATCTTGCAATTCATGATATCGCGATGCAACATTCTTGTTGCGTCGCACCATTTAGTATGCCATATAGGTCTTGCCCCGGGCCATTCCGGACGGGGCGAGCCAATCGCTCAAACACCTGAGGATGGAGACAAACATGACCAATTCTTTCAACACCGAGACCGTCATCAACAACGTCAAGACCGCTTTCGCGCCTGTCACCGACGCGCTCAAGAACCTCCCCAACATGGAAGTTCCTGAAGCTGCCCGTGACTTCGTGAAGAAGCAGGCTGCGACTGCACAGACCCGCGCCAACGAACTCTTCAACGGCTCGGAAAAGGTGACTGCTGCGATCGAGACCGCTGTTTCGGGTTCGGTTTCCGAAACCGCCAAGATCAGCCGCAACCTCACGCAGGCTGCTCTTGCTGACGCGCAGGCGCTGTTCACGACCATCGACAAGCTCGCTTCGGCGAAGTCGATCTCGGAAGCCGTTCAGATCAACACCGATGCACTCAAGGCGCAGGGTGAAGTTCTGGTCGGTCGTGCGAAGGCCACCACCGAATATCTCGGCAAGGTGATCGCTGACGGCGCAAAGTCCGCTCAGGACAACTTCGCCAAGGTCACGAACTTCGCAAAGTCTGCTTAAGTTCAATTCCGCATTCGATTTGAGGGCCCGCTTCATGCGGGCCTTCTTTTTGCCGCAGCACGTCTGGTTTGAACCGGGCGTGGTGTGGTGCATTGTCGACTCCGGACGCGGGTGATCTTCGATGGCCGACGCCGATAAATTCGTGCTGGTTGCGGATGCGGGCGATATTTCGCGCGCCGCGGACTTGCGCCGTATCAAGACGCTAGCCACACTCGTGCTGGTCGCCAGCGTCGGTGTGCTTGTGATTGCGAAAATATTCGAGCGCAGTTTTCCGGCGCTTGGGTATCTCGCAGCTTTCGCCGAAGCCGCTACTATCGGCGGCATCGCGGACTGGTACGCGGTTGTCGCGCTGTTTCGTAGGCCGTTGGGTCTGCCGATCCCGCACACTGCGATCATCCAGCAAAATCAGCACCGGATCGCCGAAAAACTCGGCTCGTTTATCGAGGTACATTTTCTCAGCGCGGCACCTGTGAACAGCAAGCTGCGAGAGGTGGATTTTGCGAAATTCATTTCGGACTGGCTGGGCTACCGCAAAAAGAGCAGCGATCTCGCACGCTTTATCCTGCGGCTGTTGCCGGCGGCGCTCGATGCGGCTGAAACATCCGGCTTGAAGGATTTCGTCACACGCCGCGTATTGCAGCAGGTGAAAGATATCGACATCGCGCCGCTCGCTGCAGCGGCGCTGCGCGGCTTCTTCCGCGATGGTCGCCATCAAAGCCTGCTCAACGATTTGCTGGGCGCGCTGAACGAGACCGTTACCAAGCCGGAAACACTTGAACTGTTGCGCGACAAAATCCGCGACGAATTGCCGACGCTCTTGAAGCTTTATCGCGCCGATAAATTCCTGCTCAAACGCATTGCGGCGTCGGCTACGTCTTTCCTCGAAGAAGTTCGCGCCGATCCGCAGCATCCGTTCCGCGACGAATTTGATCGCATTCTTTTGCAATTCGTCGACAAGCTCGAACAGGAGCCGCAATACGCCGACAAGCTCGATGGTCTCAAGCGTGATTTGCTGGCGCGACCTGAACTCGCGGCTCTCGGCAACGATATCTGGCAGAACGTGAAACATTTTATCGACCGCAGCGCGTCAGGCGACAGCGACGTGCTGCAAAATCATCTCACCAATGTGCTGGTCGAGGCTGGACGCCAGCTTGCGGGCGATGCCGACATGCGGAGCGAAATCAACAACGGCATCGTCGTGGTGCTGCGCTCGTTCATCGCCGACCAGAAAAGCGGAGCGTCGCGGTTCATTTCCGATCAGGTAAAATCCTGGGACATGAAACAACTCATCAATCTCATCGAAATCAATATTGGCCGCGATCTGCAATATATCCGCTTCAACGGTGCGCTGATCGGCGGTCTTGCGGGATTGGCACTCTACAGCGCCGAAAAACTCATCAGGGGGCTTTGAATTCAAACAAGAATCCGAAAGGCAAAAATCAGACGGAAAGGTGACGGGCTCGGATTGCAATGGAGAGATTAAGACCCTAGCTTTTACGGAACGTTGCGTTGCACCATGCGTTGCTTGAGTCGAATGCGTAGCAAGAGTCTTTGAAAGATCTTATCGCGGGATTGCCTGAGAGGGATCTCGCTGCAGGAAAGGAATTGAAATGTCTGCCGCAACAATGACGCTTCAACCGCCGTCGCGCACGCTCATGCTTCTCGAGGCGCGCGCGATCGGCGAACTCGGTGCCTTTCTCGGCGCGCTCCCATTATTGTCGATGACAGCCAAGGGTGACGGCCATCCGGTGATCGTGCTTCCGGGTCTTGTCACCAGCGATACATCGACCGGACCGCTGCGCTCGTTTCTCCAAAGCCGCGGCTATGCGGTGAGCGGCTGGGGACTGGGCCGCAACTTCGGCCTTCGCGCCGGAATTCAGGATGCGATGGTCGATCTTGTTGAACGCGAGAATGACAAGCACGGCCGCAAGGTTTCGCTGGTCGGCTGGTCGCTCGGCGGACTTTACGCGCGTCAGCTGGCCAAGATGATGCCCAAGCGTGTGCGCTCGGTCATTACGTTGGGCAGTCCGTTTGCCGGAAGCCCGAAGTCGACCAACGCCTGGCGCGTTTATGAAGCCGTCAGCGGCCAGCGCTCGGATCACGAAGAGCCGACGTTTGGAGGCAACATGGCGCGAACGCCGCCGGTGCCGACGACGGCGATCTTCAGCCGCACCGACGGAATATGCGCGTGGCAGAGCTGCATGGAAAAGCCCGCCAAGCGCGCCGAGAATATCGAAGTGTTCGGCAGCCATTGCGGCATGGGACATCATCCTGCGGTGGTTTACGCTGTCGCCGATCGTCTCGCGCAGCCGGAAGGCGATTGGAAGCCGTTCGAGCGCTCAGGCTGGCGCAGCGTCGTGTTTCCCGATCCTGCAAGATAATTTTTATGACTTACCGCGCAGCTTCCCGACCACGCCGGTCGGGAAGAAATACACGCTCGCAATAAACAGAAGTCCGAGCCACAGCAGCCAGCGATCCGGGTGCAGCAAATTCGGCAGAACGGGAATTCCCAGCGCAGCCGTCGCTTTTGACGCCGTGCCCATCAGCGCCTGAAGATAGTTCTGCGCAA
>JAPLPA010000461.1 GCA_026400415.1 Afipia sp.
ATGGCGATGGCGCAGAAATGCGACGTCATCGTGCACAACTTCAGGCCGGGTGCGATGGCGAAGTTCGGACTTGGCTATGACGCGGTGCGCGCCCGCAATCCGCGCATTGTCTATTGCGAGTTCACGGCCTATGGCCAGAAAGGGCCGATGTCGCACGTTGGCGCCAACGACCTTGCCCTTCAGGCGCACAGCGGCCTCATCAGCCTGACCGGCGAAGCGGATCGTCCGCCGGTGCGTGTCGGGACTGCGGCGATTGATCTGCACGGAAGCCTGGCCATCGTCAGTGCGGTTCTTGCCGCGCTGTTTCAGCGCGAGCGAACCGGCGATGGCCAGCAGGTCGAGACTTCGCTGCTGCAATCGTCGGCGCATCTCCTCAATTACTTTTACACTGAATACTGGATGGAAGGCACCGTGCGAAAGCCGATGGGCACGGCAAACCATCTCAGCGTACCCAATCAGGTGTTTCCGACTTCCGACGGCGGCGTGGTCATCATCGCGCCGACCAACGAGATGTGGCAGCGGATGGTGAAGGCACTGGAATCCAGCGAGCTTGAACGTCCTGAGTTTGCGACGACGGTGAGCCGGCTGCACAACCGCGACCTGCTGGTCGCGACGTTGAGTGCGGTGACGCAGCGCATGCCGGTTGCGGAAGTCGTCCGGCGGCTGAGCGCCGTCAAGGTCAATGTCGCGAAGGTCAATTCGGTGGGTGAGGCGGCGGATCACGCGCAGCTTGCGGCGATTGACGGTTTCGTGGAATTCGATGTCGGCGGTCGTCAGGTGAAAGCCGTTGCGACGCCATTCAAGATGTCGGGTTCGGAGTGCGTCGTGGACCGGCCGCCGCCGCGCCTCGATATCGACTCGCAAACCATTCTGCGGGAGTTTGGTTTCGACGATGCAGGCATCGCCGCGCTGAAAGCGCAGGGGGCCTTTGGCAAGCCGTCTTGACGTTATGTGAGCTGGCGCAATCTCGTCACGGGTTGCCACGCCCGATTAGCCCTCGCGCCGGTTAACCTGGTGTGCCGGTTGCGGGGTCCCAGGCTGGTGCGGTAGCGCGGCGTTTGCCGTCGCTGGTGCGTTTTGTGTGCGTGTCGTCCCGTTCGACCTGATCCCACAGCTTGCACGTCACCGGCTTGTGTTTCTGGTCCAGCCCTTCGCAGTAATTGGTGTATTCGCACACACGCACGCTTGCGCCCAGACCAAGCTGCGTCTTGAGCGTCCAGTCCGGGTCGGCGAGCGATTGCCTGGCGGTGCCGACGATATCGCAGGCGCCGTCAGCCAGCATGGCTTCCGCCATTTCGAAATTGTGGACGCCGCCGGTGCAGACAACCGGCGTGGACAGACCAGCGGCGTGGATAGCTTCGCGGATCGCTTTGGTCGGGGCCTTGTTGCGGCCGAAGGGGCCTTTCTCATCGGAAATATACTGCGGCATGCATTCGTAGCCGCTCGGTCCTGTGTAGGGGTAGGACACGCCGCCAACATTGGGCTGCTTGGCATCGTCGAATTTTCCGCCGCGTGAGGTGGAAATGAAATCCATGCCCGCACGTGCGAGCGCCACGCCAAAGTAGGTGGCGTCCGCTA
>JAPLPA010000315.1 GCA_026400415.1 Afipia sp.
GGTGCTTTCGTCGACTCATTGGACGATGTCTTGCCTGTCGTTGCTGCGGTCTTGGCGGCATCCTCGAACAGCTTTTCGACGCGCACGAGTATGTTCGCGCCTTTACGGGTGAGGATCGGGGGAGGACCCGGATTTACCGCGGCTGCACCGGGCAGGGACGCAATTACGTTGGCACCAGGCCGTCTCACGCCTGCGCCGATTCCTGCAATATCTTTGATTTCGACACCCTGATGCGCAACCACCATGACGTCGTGCCAGGTTTGTGCGGGCAACGAACCGCCGGTCATCCGGTTGGTTGGTGAGTAATCGTCGTTGCCGTACCACACCGCCATCGTGAAGTTGCCTGTGTAGCCGACGAACCACGCGTCGCGATACGAATTGGTCGTGCCTGTCTTTCCGGCTGCAGGAATGCCGTCAAGTTGCGCGCGGCGCGCCGTGCCTTCCTCGACGACGTGGCTCATCATGCCCGCCATATCCGCTGCAACGGAGGCGGGGATGGCTTGCGTCGGTTTTTGTCCATCGCGGTCGAAACGCCAAACGAGATCACCCGCACCATTTCGGACTTCGAGGGCGGCGTGAGGGACGACAGACTTGCCCTTGTTAGGGAAGGTCGCATAGGCCACCGCATGTTCGGTGACGTTGACCTCGTCAGAACCGATCGGAAGCGACGGCGTATCGGGCAGCGGTGCCTTGATGCCCATTTTGCGCGCGGTTGCCACGATCATGGCGCGTCCCGCTTTGGGGCCGCCCTTGCCGCCCATCGCGATGGACAACTTCACGGGAACGACGTTGATCGAACGTGTAATGGCTTGAGTGAGCGTGACCGCTCCCGAATAGGAGTGACCATAGTTTTGCGGACACCAATTGCCGATGCAAACCGGGCCGTCGACGATGATCGATTTTGGTGTGTAGCCGTTCATCAGCGCGGTGGCATAGACATACGGTTTGAACGATGATCCCGGCTGGCGCATCGCGTCAGTAGCGCGGTTGAATTGGCTGGAACCATAGTCGCGACCGCCGACCATCGCGCGTACGCCGCCGTCAAGATCGGCTATCGAAAGCGCTGCTTGCGTTGCGTGATAATCCCGGCCGAACTGGCGCAGTTTGTCTTCCACCGTTTTTTCGGCGGCGCGCTGCACGTTCATGTCGATGGCGGTGCGCACGACAAACACACGCTCCGTGTAGCTTTTCGGGAACGTCAGCACGAGCTTGCGCATCTCGCCGAACGCCCAGTCGAGATAGTAATTCGGCGATACTTCCTCGCGCCGATCGACAGCATTTGCGGGATTGCGGCGAGCACCGAACACCTGACCTTCGGTCATGAATCCGGCGATTGTCGAGCACCACGTTCGCGCGCGCGCGCGCTGCAGGCAGGTTGATATGCGGTGCATATCGCGTCGGTGCCTTGAACAAGCCGGCCAGCATGGCGGCTTCGGCGAGATTCACGTCTCGGGCGGATTTGTTGAAATAGAAATGCGCCGCGCCGTCGACGCCGAACGTGCCACCGCCCATGTAGGCGCGGTCGAGATAGAGTTTGAGAATTTCGTTCTTGGTCAGGCGGGTCTCCAGCCAGATCGCCAGAAACGCTTCCTTCACCTTGCGCTCAATGGTGCGCTCATTGTTGAGGAATAGATTTTTTGCCAGCTGCTGCGATATCGACGAACCGCCCTGCCGCACACCGCCAGCCTGAGCGTTGGTCACGAGCGCGCGCGCAGTGCCTGCAATGTCGATGCCGAAGTGATCGTAGAAACGGCGGTCTTCGGTTGCAAGCGTCGCCTTGATGAGATGATCCGGGAAGTCCTCGAGCGGAATCGAATCGTTATGCTTGATGCCTCGGCTGCCGATCGGATTGCCGTAGCGATCCAAAAACGTCACTGCGAGGTCGGATTTTTTCAGCCAGTCTTCGTCGGATGTTTCACGGAACGCGGGCACCGCGAGCGCCAGCATGAGGATCAACCCTACAAGACCGATGGTGGCACCTTCCGAAAGCGGCTCGATGAAGACCCAGCGCTTCCAGCGCCCGACGTAAAACTTGTCCATGAACGTTGAGAAGCGC
>JAPLPA010000028.1 GCA_026400415.1 Afipia sp.
ACATCGACAGGGAAGCCGATCTACGAAACTGCTTTACCGAAACAGACGCTCACCTTGAAGGTTCAGATCGCCATTGGTGAGGGCACGAGGGGGCTCCCAGCCCTTAAGTCGGTTTTCTGTTCCGTTGCTCCCCGGACCCCTATTACGAACCAGGGTGTATCAAAGTCGTTGACACGTTCCGTCGCCTAAGGTCAGTGGATAGGGTATTTGGTATGCCTAACGATAGGCAACGAGAAAAAATGGTCATAGATGGTCTTGAATTCTGCCCAGATCGCGTTCTTCGTTCTATGCGCCGTCTTCGGCAGCGCCATGCTCGGCATGCGAATCAGCCGGCGCCTGCCCGAGCATCACCTCAGTGCGGAAGCGAAGGCGACGGTTTCGGTTTCCATCGCGGTTGTCGGAACCATGACGGCCCTGGTGATCGGCTTCCTGATATCGAACGCCAGCACCGCCTTCACCGCGCGCAACGCCACCGTCTCGCTGCTGTCGTCAAACATTGGCCAGCTTGACGCGCTTTTGCGGCGCTATGGCCCGGAGACTGAACCGATCAGGGAGGAGTTGCGGCGCTTCACAGCGATGAAGTTCGAAGATCTTTTCGTCGATGATCCGGAGGGCAAGCACAAGGTCGAAAACCCGGCGACGGATAAGGTGTTCGACGGTGTGGAGGATCGGATCGTGACGCTCAAGCTCGCCGACGATCGCCAGAAGTGGCTGAGCGGCGAGGCGCTGCGGGTGGCGGCCCGGATTCGGGAGGCGCGGTCGTTAATAGTCCAGCAGAACGTGCACTACCTGCCGCTGCCATTCGTGGTCGTCGTAGTCTTGTGGCTGATCGTCGTCTACGGCAGCTTCGGCCTATGCGCGCCCCGCAGTGCAACGACGGTGGTCGCCCTGTTCCTCAGCGTCTTCGCGGTGGCGATGGCCTTTAAGCTCTTACTTGATCTGGACAATCCCTTCGACCGCGGCATCCGCCTGACGCCCATTCGCATATCGCCTGAGCCGTTGCGGCATATCCTGGAGAGGATCCGCCAATAGGTGTAGCGGCGCGCAATCATAAACGGTCCGACGCGCAATCAAGGGTGGTTTTCGACGCAGATTAGCTGAGATTATCGGGGGTGTCCGACGCAGATTGTTTGAGACTGAACGCAGGCTCGGTGAGACGGACGCAAGATCAAACGTTCAAACGCACATTATCTGAGACTGGGCGCGGGGTGCGGGTGCGGGTTCGTGCGGAAAACGGGCGGTTTCCTGACAGTCGTGCTCAGCGGGCCTCGGAGGCCGAAAAGACGCCAGAGAACCCGTCCGGAAATCATTTTCATGTTGGCAGACCTCCTCCGTCTTTCCTGCCTTCGGCATGGTCAGAGGCTCGTCTTCGACCTTCATCGGAGTCTCGAAGTCCCGCGGTGGGGTGAAGATCAGAGCTACGCGCCGGGCGGTTCTGGCCCCAGACAACAATTCTAACGCCTTATCAGTGTCTTAGTACTTTAGCCCCCGATCTCAATTAATGTGCGTCGAGCTTCCGCGATCTTGCGTCCGTCTCAACGATTGTGCGTTCAGTCTCAGATAGCGTGCGTTCATGGTCACCGATAGTCTCAGCAAATCTGCGTCGGAATGTCCCCTTGATTGCGCGTCGGACCGTTTATGATTGCGCGCCGCTACACCTAGTAAGCGTGGAAAACCAACGCTATGCGCTGCTCGTCGGTATGTGCCGCGAATCGCATCCGCCCAAGCTGCAGGTCATGAGTTGTCTCAGAACGGTTGAGACGCGTACTTCCTGGGTTTGGCATTTGTATTACGCCCTGACGGATTGACGGTGGGGCCGGGCGGGTAGCGACGCATCCGGGGGCGGCTGCATGAGCGATGGCGAGCAGGACGAAGCCGAGCAGGACGAAGCTCTCGACAACTGGGCAATGTCGAGGCTGGAGGCGTTGTCGGTTTTCGAGAACGCGATGGTCGGAGCCGCAAAAGAATACGCAAAAGCCGACACGCCATCCGAGCTAAGGGGCGCAGCTGCGGCGGCGCTTGGTGCCGCTCATCGTCTAATGGTGGCTACCGGCATGCACGCGAATGTGGGGCCGGTAGTGGCAACGGCGTTCGCGCTAGGGGCGCTGGACGAAGGCGTCACAATGCCGCTGGCGAGGGTGAGTCCGCGAAAGGCGAAACGGCCCGAGGGGCCCAATGTGGTTTGGGTGCAGCGCGCGGTTATCGCAGCCGCGCTTGAACAGAGGTTCCGAAAAGTCGGCAACCTGAAGCGCGTTGCCGCAGAGGTTGCCGGGTGGCTGGCTGGTTCAGATGCCATCGGTGCTAGGGAGAACCCCAAGAGTGCGATCCTCAAATGGCGCAATGAGATGAGTGAAGGTGAGAAGAAGGAACCCAAGGCGGTTTATGCGCACTACCTGCAACGTC
>JAPLPA010000037.1 GCA_026400415.1 Afipia sp.
TAATCATCCTCTGTCGAATAGACCATGATTGTGGCCGATGCTAGAGCCAAAGACGCGAATCCGCAGCGTTAACAGGGCTGCAAGACATGGCGGCATTTCGACACTAAAGGCGACGGAAGCGAATCCCGATGATCGATATTCTCAACCTCGCGTTGCCATACTTTGGACTGATCTTCATTGGCTTTGCCTGCGGGAAGTTCAAACGGCTCCCTGAAGCCGGTCTGGCATGGATGAATTTCTTTCTGCTTTACGTATCGCTGCCGGCGCTGTTTTTTCGCATCCTCGCCAAGACGCCGTTCGAGGAACTCAACAACATTCCTTTTATTGTCGCCACAACAGTCGCAACCGCGTCGGCGTTCGCGCTTTCGTTGTTCGGTGGAAAGCTTGTCGGAAGTTTATCGTGGCGTGAGTCGTCGATGGCGGGACTGGCTGGAGGCTACGGCAACATCGGCTATATGGGACCGGGGCTTGCGCTCGCGACTTTAGGAGCAAAAGCGGCGGTGCCTGTGGCGCTTGTCTTCTGTTTCGACACCATCTTCCTGTTTTCGATCACGCCCCTGCTGATGGTGTTGACCGACGGCGGCGCTCATCGCCAAACAGATTTTCTTTCACCCATTGATCGTCGCGTCCTACTTCGGCGCGCTGGTCGCCTTTTTTCATGTTCCGATTCCTGTGGGTGTGGACAGCATGCTTCAATTCCTACAGAGCGCTGCTGCGCCCGTTGCGCTATTCGCGCTTGGCGTCACGGTCGCGCTCCGGCCGTTCGAAAGGATGCCGTGGGAATTACCCGGCATCATCGCCATCAAGCTGATTGCCCATCCGCTGATCGTGTTCGGACTGCTGATAGCGCTTGGACCGTTCCCGCCGCAATGGGCTGCGGCGGCGTTGTTGCTGGCGTCATTGCCACCGGCCCTGAACGTGTTTGTGATCGCACGTCAATACGACACGTGGATCGAGCCGGCATCCGCGGCAGTCTTGATCGGCACCTTTGTGTCTGTCGTGACACTGACCAGCGTGATGTGGCTGATCAGAACCGGGGCGATCGTGTTTCCCTGAGATTTTAGTTTGTTCGCCAAGACGGCGACAAGCCTTCACGCATCGCCATCCTGCGAATTGGACCGAATGCATTGAGCGCATGGAGCCCGGCCGCCCGGATTGACTGGACGGGCAGGAAATCGCTTAGCAGCGTTCGGTTGGCCAAATCGACCGCAATGGTGCGGCTAGAAATGTCGGCGCTCCGATCTCGCTGATAACGTTGCAGTACGGCTTCCGATCCGATCTCTTCGCCACTCGTGAGTGCAGCGCGCACGATGCTCGCAATATCTGCTGCATCACGCAAACCCATATTGAGACCCTGCGCTCCGATGGGTGGCAGCACATGCGCGGATTCACCAACGAGCGCAATACGCTTTGACGCAAGGCGTGCGGGTGTTTCAATCGATAGCGGAAATATATGACGTCCCGCAGCGACGGTCATGCGTCCGAAAATCGAATGTGACTGACGCTCTAGGGCGTCTCCAAGTTGTTCGTCGGTCAGAGATTTTAGCCGCGCGGCTTCTTCTGGTTTCACGACCCAGACCACACTCGAGTTTTCGCCGGGAAGGGGCACAAAAACGCAAGGCCCGGAGGGCGTGTGAAATTCGACCGAGCAATTATTGTGCGGACGGCTGTGCGACACGTTCAAGGTCAGAGCGGATTGTCCAAGGTCGCGGCATTTGACTGTAATCCCCGCGGCTTCGCGGCAAAGCGAATGGCGCCCGTCGGCACCGATGACGAGCGCCGCAGTCAATTGGTTGCCTTGCGATGTTTCAATAACAACCGCGTCGTCGCCGGGAATGACTTTGCGGGCGTCGTCATCGACCCATGTCAGGTTCGGTAGTTGGGCCGCGCGCGCGCCGAGGGCAGCCATTAAATCGCGGTTCGCGATATTGTAGCCGAAAGCTTCCATTCCGATTTCGTCGGATGTGAATTTGACTTCCGGAGCGCGCACAAGCCGTCCGGTGTCATCGACCAGTCGCATGGTGCGAAGTGCAGCCGACTGATCGCTGCAAAGCGCCCATACATTGAGCGACTCCAAAAAGCCGATCGAGTTTCCTAAAAGCGCAGTCGTGCGATTGTCCGCATAGGCAGATCGCCGCGCGACGAGCGTAGTCGTGGTTCCTGATTGTGCCAGCGCAATCGCGCACGCCAATCCCGCAGGGCCGCCGCCGATAACAGCGACTTGATGCGATTGGGGTGCGCCCGACGATTTGCTCATAGGCTACATATGATCCCAAAATGCTTCCTTCACAATTGTTTTGCCAACGCTGAATCATCGAAAATTCGACGCGATTCCTGTTCCACGGCGTTGCGCGGCACAACGCCGCAATGGCGATATGTGCAATCTTACAAAATACTGGTAGTCACGCCCCATCATGAGTCCTCAAAAATCGCGTAAGGCACAGTCGGTCTCAGTAGCTAGGCGGACGATTGCATTCACAATCCATATCTTCACCGCGCTCGGCGGTGCGATTGCGTTGTTGGCGCTGCTTGAAGCTGTCCGAGAACATTGGGCTCAGATGTTTGGATGGCTCGGCGTTGCGTTGCTGATCGACGGCATCGACGGCCCGATCGCGCGCAAGTTCGACGTCCAGCGCACGCTGCCGAACTGGTCCGGCGATACGCTCGATCTCGTCGTCGATTTCGTCACTTATGTTTTTGTGCCAGCTTATGCGATCACCGCAAGCGGACTGCTTATCCCGGTGGCGACGCCGTTGCTGGGTGCCGCTATCGTGGTGTCTGGCGCGCTGTATTTCGCCGACAAGCGCATGAAGGGCGACGACAATCATTTTCGCGGCTTTCCCGCGCTTTGGAATGCCGCGGCATTCTATCTTTTCCTGCTCAAGCCGCCCGCTGCGATCGGAAGCCTTTTGCTCGCCTGTCTCGTCGTGCTGACGTTCGTGCCAATCAAATTTATGCATCCGTTGCGGACAGCGCGCTTTCGCAGCTTTAATATCGCAGCTATCTTTTTTTGGGCTACGCTGGCGATTATCATCGTCACCATGAATTTCGTGGTGCCACCGCCAATAACTATCGTGTTCTGCATAGTCGGTGGATACATCATGTTCAGCGATACAATTATCCGAATGACAGGTTTGGCTCGTACATGATGGCTTTACTGACCAGTCCCGAAGCCTGGGCTGCGCTCGTCACGTTGACGGCGCTCGAGATCGTGCTCGGTATAGATAACGTCATTTTTCTGTCTGTGATCGTATCGCGAATTCCGCCGGCGCAAGCCGAGCGCGCGCGAAAGATAGGTCTTGCACTGGCATTGGTGTTTCGGATCGCGTTGCTGAGTGCATTGGTATGGTTGA
>JAPLPA010000050.1 GCA_026400415.1 Afipia sp.
CGCCGCATCCCGCCCCGCGCCATCAAGCGTCCCGGACAACGCCCCTCAAGTGGGACGGGATGACGCGAAGATGGATTATTGGGAGGAAAATGTCAAGGATTATATTCCTATTGTTGCATTCTCGCATTTTATCTTTTCACTGGTACCGTCTGAATGGAGTCGTCGCCACGATCCTCAGCAACGTCTCGCGAATGTAAAATGAACTGGCGGCGTCTGCGAACTTTCCCGCCGAAAGGCCTCTAGCGTGCTCCAATGTTATTTAGACGATAGCGGGACCGGCGGCTTACCAGTTGTTGGAATGGCCGGCTTCGTCGCCCCCTCCATTGTCTGGGAGCGTTTTGAGCCGGTGCTCGATTCTGCGATGAACAATTATGGCGTTCCGATATTTCATGCAAAAGAATTCCACGACACCAAGCCCCCGTTCAAAAATTGGAGGCGCGTCAAGAAACGTTCTTTCGCCGAAGAGATATTCGGTATTGTGCGCGGTCAGCTTTTGGGGATGGCTGTAGGTTTAAGGAAAGTTGGATACGAAAAGTCTAAGCTTGACACGGGCGGTCTCGATAGCATGTCCGCAATGGGTGTTTGTTTTTCTTCGATCATGCTCAAGATTGTCAGCGATCCTGGGATCGGTCCAATTGCTCAAAAAGAAGAAATTTCGTTTCTTCTCGAGAGCGGCAACAAGAACAATCCCGAAATCGAACGCTTTTTCCACTTAATGGCAAAGAAGCCTGCCTTTGGTTGTTTAAGATCAATTTCGTTCATTCCAAAAAATAATTGTCGGGCAATTCAACTAGCTGATTTCTTAGCATTCTACAGTCGTCGTCTCTTGAAAACGCATGATGCATTTTCCGCTAGGATGGCGCTTCCGGGTTGCGCCTTTGTAGACATTATGCGGAAGAACACTGAAATTTGGATGCGAGGTTCAACGGGCGTAGAAAAAGAAGTAGCGCCCTTTAAGATCAGCGATTTTCCAAACGGGGAATCTTTAATCGAGAAGATGAAGACATTGAAACCGCTCTAATCTTTTCCGAATCACATCAAACACTTCGCCACCGCCTCTCGTACCCCACCCGCGCCTTCCACACTCTCCGGCTTCATCCACTCGACTTTATAAGGCGCATCTATTCTTCAGCCGCCCTGCGATGTTCCGCCATCACGTCCGGCGGGATCAAACGAATTGCAAGCGCAATTCCAAGCGGCACGATGATCAAGTCATCGATTTGACCAAGAATGGGAATGAAATCGGGGATCAGATCAATCGGCGAAAAGGCATAGGCTGCAACACCAATCGCCAGCGCCTTCGCGTACCACGGCGTCCGCGGATCACGCGCGGCGAGATAGAGCACATTAAGGTCGCGCTTTATTCGACGCGCCCAGTGTTTCAATTTCTCAAGCATGTGAGGTCACATCAAACACCTCGCTTCCAAATCCCCCACCCCGCCCGCGCCTTCAACACCCTCCGGCTTCTGCCACGAGCCTTCATACGAATAGGTCTTCGGCCGCGCGGGCGCGTTGACCTTGAACACGTAGGTCGGGCCATTGCCAATCGTCACCGCCGCCTTGCGATCCGTCGTGGCGCGATAGACCTCGACGCTGTTCTGCGCGGTCGCGCGTCCGTCCTTCATCTCCCACTCCGGCACATTGTAGGGCGACGATCTGCGCGTCTCCTTGTCGCTGCGCAGCTCGAGCGTGGACTTGGTGTCTTTTGGCGGCGCGGCCACGCCTTCCGGCAGGCGCATGTAGCACGTGATCGACAGCGAAGGGTCGAGATGATCGCGCGTACGATACGCCTCAAGCGCAACGATGCCCGCGATAAGTGCGCCGACCCCGACAAACGTGAGAAACAGGAAGTTGCCGCGCTTTTTGGTATCGTCGCCAAAGCCGCGCGACATTCTGTAACCGAACACCGCCCCCGCGATCAGGCCGAGCGGCGAACCGAACAGCAGACCGAAATAGGCCGACATGCCTTCCATGTTGCGCCAGCCGAACAGCGGGCCGAATTCGGTCGCGATCATGCCGCCCGCGATAAGGCCGATGACACTCCAGACGATGACGATGGGTGCGGTCAGCGGTTGTTTCCTTTTCTTGATCCAACTTATTTCATATGACACCATTTTCCGCTGCACGTCTCCCATCAAGGTTTGTCATGTCTACCTTCCGAATTGTCCTGATCCTTCTCACCCTCGCCTCGCCCGCGTTCGCGCAAGGCGCGACTCAAGACGGTGTGCGCGATGCAGCGGCCGCGACCCAGGCCGCGAAAGCGTTTCGCGCCTATATCGACGGCGTGAAAAAGGAAGGCGGCAAACCCGATCTGACGAAACCCGAGGTCGCCACACAACTCGGCCACATCTTCGATCGTGCCGCCTTCAAGGCGCTGCCGCCCGCGCAGGGCAGCGATCTGCCGTGGCTGCTCGACTGGATCGAAGCCGCGAAGGAGACCAACAAGCTTTATATCTTCTACGGCGTGACGCTCGAGCCGAAGCCGGATTTCGAGACGATGGGGCGCAACATGCTCGCCTATCAGGATCAGTACGCCGTCTCGCTCGATTTCCTGCTCCACGGTTTCGCGCGCGAGGCCAGTGCAATGAAGCTGTTCATGGCGGAGCTTCCGCCGAAGGAGCGTACGCCCATACGCGAAGCAGCCCTCACGGGCTTCAGCAAGAACGGTGTCGAGAACATCACAAGCTCCATCGGCGCGGTGATCCTCGGCGATGCAAAGCCCGAGAACGTCCGCGTGGTGACGGGCGCCATTCGCGACACGCGCGAGGCGTGGGCGAGTTTTTTCCTGCCGCCGGATCGCGCCCGCATGATCGAGACGCTGGCCGGCGTTCTCAAACGGCCATTGGATGAAACCGCCAAAGCCGATCTCGCCGCCTTCAAGGATGCGCTTGAAGCGGTGAAATGACCTGAAAAGCAAAACGCCGGACCATCCGGCCCGGCGCTGAATCTAATTCCGAAGTTATCGTCTTCAAAAGAATTTGGGCTTACTTCTTGCCCTGCTGATAGGCCGAGCCGCCGCCCTTGGGCTTGTCAGATTTCGGCTTTTTCTTTTCCTTGCTGCCCTTGTCCTTGCCTTTTGCCATCGCGTCCTCCTGTTGGCGCCGCCGGCTTTTGGCCAGCACGCGCACAGACAATCACGTTATGGCGATTTGGGGAAGTGACTCGTCGGACGGCGCGCGGGAGGCGCGCGATTATCCCGCCATCCGCTGCATCGGCTTGGCCAGCGGCGCGTCGTTTTCCAGCGCGTAGCGGTTCTTGCCGTTCTTCTTGGCGTCGTAGAGCGCTTCGTCGCCGGAGGCCAAAAGACGCTGCGGATGCAGCCCGACCTCCTTGCGCCATTGCGCAACGCCGATCGACGCCGTCATCGCAATCGGCACACCTTCATGATGCGCAGGCGTCTCGCGGCAGGCGTCCACGATCTGGCGCGCCACAACAGCGGCCTCACGCAGCGTCGTCGCCGGAAGAACCACGCAGAATTCATCGCCGCCCATGCGGGCCA
>JAPLPA010000552.1 GCA_026400415.1 Afipia sp.
ACACGGCTATCACCAGCAGCAATGGATCGACCGACCAGCTTCCGATTAGATTAGTAAACATTGTCGCTGTGCCAATGAGCGCCAGGAACTTGGTGTACATGATCGCGCCCATGCCGACCAAAAATAGCTGCGACGTCGTTCCCACCGCATCCTTGATGGCGTCGACGAACCCCTCCCACGAAAGTTGCCGTCGGGCGAGGCCGATGACGATGGCCAATATGGCACCAGCAGCTCCGCCTTCAGTCGGAGTGACGATTCCCGAATAAAGGCCGCCTATGACACCAACGATTAGAATGAGGATCGGCCAAATCTGGCCAAGGGATGCCCAGCGCTCGCGCCACAGTGCCGCGCGATCCGTGACAACAAGCGAAGGTCCGAGCGACGGATTCAGCCAGCAACGGCCGATAATCATTATCATATAGAACGCAGCCGTCAGAATGCCCGGCATGATTCCAGCGATCAACAATTTCGAAATGGAGACTTCGGCAAAGATTCCATAAATGACGAACGAAATGCTGGGTGGAATCAACGCGTCCAATGTGCCGCCTGAGGCGCACACGCCGGTCGCAAGCCCCTTGTCATATTTCTGCTTAAGCATTTCCGGGACTGCGAGCCGCGCCATCACTGCGGCGGCTGCAACACTTGATCCGGACGCGGCGCCAAATCCGGCGCAAGCCCAGTTGGTCGCGACCGCAAGGCCGCCAGGCATCCACCCGAACCAGGCGAGTGCCGTGCGAAACAGCCCGGTGCCGATGCCGGAGTTTCCCGCCACCGCGCCCATGAGGAGGAACATGGGGATAGCCGAAAGATCCCAGTTTGCCGCGAATGCGAAAGGAGTATCGCGCACGACACTGAGCGCCACATTCAAGTTGCGCTCGTACCAAAATCCAAAAAAGGCCACCGAGCCCATGGCCACGCCGATGGGCAGACGCAGCGCCAGCAGAACCAACATGATCCCGAGGCTTCCAAGTGCAAGCGTCAGCGGCTCCATAGCGGCTTCCTGGTGGTTACAGTCGAAAATGATGCAGGAGGTCGCGGATGATGCGCAGCACCAGGTAAAGCATCATCACAATGCCCGCGATCGGAAGGATCCAGCGGGTAGGCCAGATAAGGATAAAGTTGCCTGCCGCTTGCCACACCTCGCCCAAAGCGGTCTGACGTATCGCCTGGACACAAGTTTGCCAAACAAAGACGCACAGAAACACGAGGGTCCAGATTTTCGCGGCGACCTCGACCCAGAAATCGAAGCGAGGCCCGCCGAGATGCTGAAACATGCCGGCGGCGATGTGATTGTCATTCTTGGAGAGCCACGCCCACGGCAGAAAAGAAATCGCCACCATGTACCAACTGGCTACAATCTCGGTTGTGCCCGCTAGGGGACTACCAAAAACTGTACGACCTGTGACGTCCGCTGCGACGTGCAACATCATGGCGAATGCCGCTAGAACACCCGCCCACAGCATCAGCTGGATGGGCCGTTCCAACCATCCCAGTAGCTTTTCCGCTAAAGCCATTGACGTCCTCGACACTCGGGCGCCCAGCTGCCCGATGAAATCGGCCTCTTCGTGCGACAAGGTTGATCTCAAGGAGCTCGCAGGAGCGCCCCACTCCAATCCGAGCTTCTCGATTATCTAGAGCTTCTCCGGATCGACTTTCTCGTAAACTTCCCGCCACATCGCTTCTTCAAACTTCTTGATGTCGCGGCCAATGCCTGGAGAAAGCTTTTTCCACTTCTCGACATTTCGTTCGTAAGCCGAGATGATCGATCCCGCATCTTTCACGCCGAAGGACGCCGCGTTCTTGAGAGTGCGACTGGTTTCAATCGCTTTGTATTTGGCGACCAATTCGTCAAATTCCTTTCGGTCGGCCGGAACCAGAACGACATTCTTGGTCGACATGACTTCCTTGAGTATGGCTTCTTCCTTGATGACATAATCACCAATACCCATTTCAGCGGAAACGTAGGCCGCCTGACGCAGATGTAGCTTTTTCTGTTCGGGAGTGAACTTCAGCCATGCATCGCGATTGAGCATCATCCCAATCGCCGGACCGGTGAGACCGAGCCGATAGTCGGTAATATTTTTAGCGAAGTCTCCGTAGCCATACACCTTCAGCCACTCATAAAGACCCCAAACGCAATCCATGCCTCCGCGCTGCAGCAGCGAGGCGGCTTCAGTCGGCGTTGCGCCGATCGCGGTCGCGCCGGCGATGGTGAACAAATCACTGGCACCGCCCGTGGCCCGGATGCGTTTTCCCTTCATCTCCGTGACCGACTTGATCGGGCTCGTGCAGTACATGGCGTACGGTGAGCCCGTAAATCCGCCAATAAAGATTGCATTCATTTTCTTGAATTCTTCGATGCACGACGGACAGTTCAGCAACATTGTTTCGGTTGCCGCACCAGTGACTGCGACAACGTCTTCGTCAAAGATAATTGTCGTGTAGATAACGTTGAGTGACGGCAACAGATTTGGAACGAAGACGCTAATGCCGAGCCCGCCTTGGATCAGCCCGTCTTGCACCGCTTGGAAACTGCCCTTGCCGTCGGCTAGCTGCCCGCCAGCGACGAGCTTCCATTTGATCTCGCCCTTGGTTGCGTCCGCAATCGCTTTGAACGCGTTCGGCAAAGCAGTTGTGTTGAGATGATCACCTGCTGGTGCCCAAGAGCCGTGCACAAGTTCAACGGCCGCGGCCGGATGCGTAACAAGTCCAAGTAAGGCAATAGCCGCGAGGCCAGCGCGCATTTTGAAGGTCATGGATAGCCCCTCCCCACTTTAAAGAGCGGAAGATTAAACGCAGCGCCGCCCTGATTTATTCGTTATATTCGATTCTAGAAGAATAATTGAAAATATGCAAATTTTCGAAAATCTTGCATTCGAGGTATTGCTTGATGCGTTCCGTCGTGACAGTAATTTTTCCAATTACGAGGTAGAAATTGAGCGCTCCGCCCCTCGGTATTGAGGAATACGGCGCGCGACCTTCGTTGTATTTTTGAGGCGCGCGTTCCGAGGTACAGCATGTCGGTGGAATCCGCTCGACGCGGTCGCGTCGCGATGCACAACAACAACAAGCTCAAGCTCGGCTTGTTCGGTTCCAATTGCTCAAGTGGTCGCTTCGTAACGGCCGTTCCAGAACGTTGGTCCGGTACTTGGGACGACAATCTCCGCCTCGCTAGAATGGCGGACGGCTACGGTCTCGACTTTCTATTGCCAGTTGCACGCTGGCGGGCCTATGGCGATCAAGGTGATTACCAGGCGTCGACGCTTGAGACACTGACGTGGGCGGCGGGCTTACTTGCCGCAACGGAACACATCACAGTGTTTGGCACGGTGCATGCCCCTCTATTCAATCCCATCCTGGCAGCAAAACACGAATTCCGGATGTTCGGCGTGAGTCAGCGCGAGCATCAAGGACGATACGAATATGCGCAAGAATGGATCGACGCCGTCAAGAAAATTTGGTCACCGACCGAGATTTTTGATTTCGACGGGACGTTTGTGAAGTTGGCCGGCGTCCGATCTCACCCCAAGCCATTTGAGCACACCTTCCCCGTGATCATGAACGCGGGACAATCTGACGTTGGACGCAATTTTGCGGCTCGCAATTGTGATGCATTCTTCAATGTGGCTGGAACCACGATTGAGGAGCAAGCGGAAGCTGTCCAGGTAGCAAAACGCGACGCCCAAGCAATCGGAAAGGCACTCGACGTTTACACCATTGGCGTCGCTTGCTGCCGTCGAACTCAAAAAGAGGCGGAAGAATATTACCACTATGCCATGGTGGAAAACGCCGACTGGGTCTCGGTCGAGGAAATTCTCGCGACTCGAAATATAACCCGCGCCTCGATGACTCCTGAGCAATTCGAGGCCGTGCGTCACGAATACACAAAAGGATTGGGCGGGTGGCAGCTGGTCGGCAGCCCGGATCGCGTTGCTGCGGAATTAGGACGGCTTGCCTCAGCGGGCCTAAGCGGCATCGGGATGTCGATCGTGAACTACGCCGAAGAGCTGCCCTTCTTCTGTGAAGAGGTCTTACCACGCTTGGAGAAGATGGGGCTGCGGGAAAAATTCCGGAGCGAACAGTCGTGATTGGAGCATAGGCACGTGAACAAGATAACCCGTTGCTCGTTGGGCACAGTAGTATTGTCAGCTGCTGTGATGGTGCCGCCCATTGACGCTTGGGCACAGCAATATCCGTCGCAAGACATTCGCGTTATCTGTCCCTACCCGGCCGGAAGCGGCGCAGATGTGCTGGTACGCTATTTTGCGGAGAAACTACGCGAAAAATCAGGTCGCACTTTGATCGTAGAAAATAAGGCCGGCGCCGCCGGCAATATCGGTACTGAATATACGGCGCGCGCCAAGCCTGATGGTCACACCATTCTCATTCATGCAGGCAACGCGGTTGCCGCAAACTATTCGCTCTTTAATAAGCCAGCGATCGACCCGCAGAAAGACCTGCAGGTCGTTGCTACACTAAACAAGAATCCCTTTATGGTCGTTGTTGCGAAGGACAGCCCTTACAAGAATCTTCGTGAATTGACGGACGC
>JAPLPA010000286.1 GCA_026400415.1 Afipia sp.
GCGTGACATCACGCGCGCGTTTGCACTCGGCATCCGCCTCTTTGCCGTGGACTGCTCGGCCGAAGTCGAGAAGATCGCCCGTGCCGCACCCGGCGCCAAGGTGTTCTGCCGCATTCTTTATGACTGCGCAGGTGCCGAGTGGCCGCTGTCGCGCAAGTTCGGCTGCGATCCCGAAATGGCGGTCGATGTCCTCAATCTCGCCAAGCGTCTTGGTCTGGAGCCGGTGGGCATCTCGTTCCACGTCGGTTCGCAGCAGCGCAAGGTGAAGGCATGGGACCGCGCGCTGGCGATGGCCTCGACGGTGTTCCGTGACTGCGCCGAGCGTGGAATCAACCTGAGCATGGTGAACATGGGCGGTGGATTCCCGACGAAGTACCTCAAGGACGTTCCTCCGGTCGTGCAATATGGCCGGTCGATCTTCCGTGCGCTTCGCAAGCACTTCGGCAACCAGATCCCGGAAACGATCATCGAGCCGGGCCGCGGCATGGTCGGCAATGCAGGCATCATCGAAACCGAAGTCGTTCTCATCTCGAAGAAGAGCGACGAGGACGATGCGCGCTGGGTGTATCTCGACATCGGCAAGTTCGGCGGTCTCGCCGAGACGATGGACGAGTCGATCCGTTACGCGATCCGCACGCCGCATGACGGTGCGGAGATGGCTCCGTGCATTCTCGCTGGCCCGACCTGCGACTCGGCCGACGTGATGTACGAGAAGGTGCCGTATCCGCTGCCCGTCACGCTCGAGATCGGCGACAAACTGCTGATCGAAGGAACGGGTGCATACACCTCGACCTACTCGTCGGTGGCCTTCAACGGCATTCCGCCGCTGAGGACGTACCACATCTAAGATCGCGGGGAGCCGGCGAACCGGCTCCCATCCCGTCACCTTCCGGTTGGATGACAACACTTCGCAAAACGAAGTGGGGATTGGACTCACATGAAAGCCTTCAAGAAAATTGTCTGCCAAGAGACCTCGCCGTTCGCGATCCGCGCCGAGCGCGCATCGGATGTCCCCGCACGCGAAGCCCTGCTCGATGCGAGCTTCGGTACAAACCGCTATGCCCGCACCTGCCAGCGCCTTCGCGACGGACACGCACCCGCCCAAGGTCTCGCCTTCTCGGCGTTTCATCAAGGCCGCCTCGTCGGCACCGTGCGTCTCTGGCACATCAGTGCTGGCGGCGTTTCCGCGCTGGTCCTCGGCCCGCTCGCGGTCGATCCGTCATGCCGCAAGCTTGGTGTCGGCGCAGCATTAATGCATCATGCCGTTGTGGCAGCCAAAGCACGCGGACATGCGGCGATCATCCTGCTCGGTGACGCATCGTATTATGCCCGCTTCGGCTTCTCAGCGCTCAAGACGTCGGAGTTGTCGCTACCCGGCCCGTTCGAGCGTGAGCGTCTGCTCGGTCTGGAGCTTCGCGAAGGCGCGCTCAACGGCGCATGGGGCATGATAGCCGCCACGGGTGCCAAAGCACGCAAATCGCGCTCGCACGCGGCGGCAGCGGCCAAGCTGGCCGCATCGGTGGCTTGATTTCAGTCTCAAGACGCGGCAATGCGGGCATCCATAAATTCCGCATTGCCCGTCATGAGGTTTGAATATGTCCCGCCGCCTGATTACGTCCGGATCGCCATTTGAAAAGATCGCCGGCTACAGCCGCGCTGTCGTCGAAGGCGATATGTGTTTTGTCGCGGGCACCACGGGTTCGGATCCGGTCACAAAAGCTATGCCGGGCGATGTGAGTGAGCAGACCCGAAACGTCGTGCGCGCGACCTACTACGTCACCGACGCGAAAGACTTCGATGCGGTGTTTGCCGTGTGCGGTGAGACGTTCGGCGAGATCCGCCCGGCTGCAGCCATTGTCGCAGTTTCAGCGCTCTATAAGCCGGAGATGAAGGTCGAGATCGAAGTGACGGCCAAGAAGCGTTCCGCGTAACGTTATAAAGTTCAGTCGCTACGAAAAGTCGCTCATCTGCCGACAGCGTGTTATGACGGGCCCATGAGCGATCACGCGCACCGTCACAACGATCACGACCACGATCATCATGAGCATGGTCACGTCCATGCGCCGGTGGATTTCGGCCGCGCCTTCGCCATCGGCGTCATTCTGAACATGACGTTTGTCGTGATCGAAGCCGCTTACGGCTTCCTGTCGAACTCAACAGCTCTTTTGGCCGACGCTGGTCACAATCTTTCAGACGTAATGGGCCTGTTGGTCGCGTGGATCGCTGCGGTGTTATCCAAACGCCCGCCGACGCCAAGGCTCACCTATGGTCTGCGCAACACTTCTATTCTTGCTGCGCTTCTGAATGCCATACTGCTGCTCATCGCGTCAGGCTCGATATTGCTCGAAGCTATTCAGCGGCTGCTGCATCCCGAACCCATCGCCAGCAAGACAGTGATCGTCGTCGCCGCCATAGGTATTGTCATCAATGGCTTTACTGCGTGGCTGTTTTCATCCGGCAAAGACGACATCAACATTCGCGGCGCTTACCTGCACATGGTAGCGGATGCGGCGCTGTCGTTCGGTGTGGTTCTGACCGGGATCGCCATTATGCTGACCGGCTGGTTCTGGCTCGATCCTGCGTTCAGTCTGTTGATCGTGGCCGTGATCGTATGGGGCACATGGGGATTGCTGCGCGAAAGCACGGCCATGTCATTGGCAGCCGTTCCGTCGATGATCGATCCTGCATCTGTGCGGTCATACCTGTGCAGCCTGCAGGGAGTGGCCTCGATTCACGATCTGCACATCTGGCCGATGAGCACAACAGAAACAGCGCTGACCGCGCATCTGGTGACGCCCGGAGGAAATCCGGGCGATGCGTTCCTCGTCGAGACCTGCCATCAGCTCAATCATCGATTCAAAATTGGCCACGCCACGCTACAGATCGAGATCTCGGCCGATGTCCATTGCTCGCTTAAACCCGACCATGTGATATGACGCCGAGAAACACGGCGAAAAATCGGTTCAGGCCTTGATTTCATCGGCATTATGTCGTTTGCAACGTCTTGAACTTCATGCGCTGGGCAACTTTCCGCGCATCGCCTTTTATCCCGACAGCTCTGGAGAAATCACATGTCGTCCAAGGTGTACGCACGCATCAGCGGCCCAATCGTCATGGTCGGCTTCGGCTCCATCGGAAAAGGCACGTTGCCGCTGATCGAGCGTCATCTTGACTACGATAAGTCGCGCGTCACGGTGATCGATCCCAAGGACGAAGGGCGCAAGGCTCATTGCAAAAAGCAGAACGTGCGCTTCATCCAACAAGCCGTGACAAAGGACAACTACCGCGAACTTCTCACTCCGTTGCTCACCGAAGGCGGCGGTCAGGGTTTCTGCGTCAATCTTTCTGTCGATACCGGCTCTACCGACATTATGGAGCTCTGCAACGAACTTGGCGCGCTCTATATCGACACCGTCAATGAGCCATGGCTCGGTTTCTACTTCGATGCGACGAAAGGCCCGGAAGCGCGATCGAACTATGCGCTGCGCGAGAATACGCTTGCGGCCAAACGCGCGCGTCCTACCGGCTCGACGACCGCTGTTTCCTGCTGCGGCGCCAATCCCGGCATGGTCTCGTTCTTCGTCAAACAAGCGCTGTTGAATGTAGCCTCTGACCTCAAGCTCAATGCGCCGAAGCCAAAGTCCAAAGCCGAATGGGCAGACCTAATGCGCCAGGCTGGTATCAAGGGCATCCACATTGCCGAACGCGATACCCAACGCGCGAAGAAACCAAAAGAACCCGATGTGTTCATCAACACGTGGTCGGTGGAAGGCTTCCTGTCGGAAGGCGTGCAGCCGTCAGAACTCGGCTGGGGCACGCATGAGAAATGGATGCCTGAAAACGCACATACGCATGAAGCTGGCTGTGGTGCTGCGATCTATCTGATGCAGCCCGGTGCCAATACGCGCGTGAGGACTTGGTGTCCGACACGCGGCGCGCAATACGGCTTTCTCGTCACCCACAACGAGTCGATCTCGATTGCGGACTATTTCACCGCGCGCGACGCATCTGGCAAAGTCATCTATCGGCCGACTTGCCACTATGCCTATCACCCTGCGGACGATGCAGTGCTCTCGCTGCATGAAATGTTTGGACGCGCGGCGAAGATGCAAGAGAAGCATCATATCCTCGACGAAAATGAGATCGTGGACGGCATCGATGAGCTTGGCGTGCTGCTGTTTGGTCACGACAACAATGCCTACTGGTATGGCTCGCAGCTCTCCATCGAGGAGACGCGGAAACTTGCGCCCTATCAGAATGCGACAGGCCTGCAGGTCACCTCTGCCGTTCTCGGCGGCATCGTATGGGCTTTGGAAAATCCGAAGGAAGGCATCGTGGAAGCCGACGAAATGGATTTCGACCGCCTGCTGGAAATCCAGTTGCCGTATCTCGGGCCGGTGAAAGGTTACTACACCGACTGGACGCCGCTCACCGATCGACCCGGATTGTTTCCCGAAGATATCGACACCAGCGACCCTTGGCAGTTCAAAAATATTCTGGTTCGATAATCGCCAGATCGTACGCAGCAAAAAGCCGAACTACGCCCGGCTTTTCCTTTTAGAAAAAAATCATTTTTGAATCGGCTCGCCGATCTTCTCCGCTGGTGCCGGCGGCAATGCGGGTTTTGCGCCGACCTTTTGCGCGTCGGCGTCCGGCGTTGCGGGCTCAGGCGCTGGCGTCGTCGGTCGCGTACCACCGGGTTTGGACTCAGCCGGCCCGTTGTCCTTGCCTGGCGCAATCGCGGGTGTGTCTTGCGATGGTTGCGTCGTCGCCTGCGCCATTTTATACCGCGGCTGCTCCTCGCGCGACGAAAGCTCCATGACGGAAAATCCGATCAACAAAATGCCGCTCGCAACAAGAACGCCCGAGATAAGAAATTCCTTGCGAATGCTGCGCCGTGTTTCTCGTGAAATCATTTTGACACCCGCTTTTATTCAATGACATTCAACGGGTCATTCCGGCCAAAGTTCCGCATCGCGGCGCACGTGTCGCCGCATGCAGAGCGAAAAATCTAGGTTAAATTGGAACTGAAACGATAAAAGCCGTTAAAGCGGCATCAGTCCGGCATCGCCATCTTCAGTCGCGAAAGCGAGCATCGAGCCTTTCGCATTCCACGCCAGCGCTGCGACTGGCTCACCAGCATTTCGGCGCACAAGAATTTCCGCGCCGTCTTCGATACGAACCATGAGAATCGTGCCGTCGCTGTAGCCGGCCGCGAAAATATCGTCCTTCGGGTGACAGGCAACGATTGTTGCTTTCGCCTGTAGGGGAGCCAACATCAAAGGCTCTTTGCCCATCGGGCCATCCTTGCTGCCGAATGGCCAAAGGATCACGCTGTCCGAGCCTGATGTCGCAAGAAATTTTCCGCCAACGCTCCACGACATCGAGCGCACACGCGCTGGATAACCTGTCATGCGCATGTGCCGCGAGTCGGCCAGACGCCAGCCATGCAAGGCCGCTTCATGCATAGTCGTGACAAGAAACCTGTTATCGGCGCTGAAGACGATCCCGAGATGCGACCCCTTCCATTCCAGAATCTCCGGCGCTGCACCCATATTCGGAAACCACAGGGTCGCACCATTGTAATGCGCGATCGCAAGCCGCAATCCCTTCGGCGCGAAAGCAAGTCCTCCGACCGTCGAAGCAACGTCGAGCGATTTGTCGTCGCCCTTTGGAGCGCGTACAAATGCGGTCTTGCCCGCAGACCACGCGATCGCGCCGTCGGGATGCAGGGCGACATTGTCGATCCAGCGGCGCTTGGCGTCGGATGCCAATGTTTCGACACCGCTCTTCGAATCGACGGAAACAAGCTTGCCGTCATCGCCGCCCAGCAGGCCTCGTTTTCCGTCGGAGGCCGAGCAGAGAATTCCGGCGATTTGCGCAGGCACGATTTTCGGATCGGACGCGCCTTCGGCGAACGTCACGACATTTTCCGCGCCGACGAACACCGCAACATCACCCAAAAAATAAACGGCCGTCGCGGGCGCATCGAGCGTCACCTTCGTGACGCGATCGGTGACTGAGACGATCGACTCAGCATTAGGAAGCGGATTGAATTCTTTCATCACGTTACGATGGTGCGCTCGAAGCCGTCGCGGATTTTCTGCTCGGGCAATTCACGCCCGATAAACACGAGACGACTTTCGCGCGGCTCGTCGGCCTTCCATTTCCGCTGATGATCGCCTTCGAGCATCATGTGAACGCCCTGAAACACGTAGCGCTCGTCGTCGCCCTTGAACGCCAAAATGCCTTTCGAGCGCAGGATTTTCTCGCCATCCTTGGCGACCAGATCCTGCAGCCAAGGCATAAACTTAGACGGGTCGACCGGCTTGTCGGTACGAAGCGACAGCGACTGCATGTCTTCGTCGTGAAAGTGTTGCAGGCCGCCATGCGCGTGGTCGTGACCGTGATGATGATGGTCATGGCCGTGATGATCGTGATCGTGATGATCGTGGCCGGCGCCTTCCAGAAATTCCGGCTCCAGTTCCAGAATGCGATCAAGGTCGAAAGCGCCACGCTCCAGCACATCCGAAAGTTTCACCTGGCAACGCTCGGTCCGATGCAGCGTCGCATAGGGATTGATGCCCCGAATTCGCGCCTCAACCTCAGCGAGTTCTGCCTTGCTGACCAGATCGGTCTTGTTGAGCACGATCACGTCGGCAAATGCGATCTGGTTATTGGCTTCCGGTGCATCCTTCAGACGGTCGGCCAGCCATTTGGCATCGGCGACCGTCACCACCGCATCCAGCATGGTCTTGTCGCGAACGTCCTCATCGACAAAAAAAGTCTGAGCCACGGGAGCCGGATCGGCGAGACCCGTCGTCTCCAGAATGATCGCGTCGAACTTACCCTTGCGCTTCATCAAGCGGTCGATGATGCGTACCAGATCGCCGCGCACGGTGCAGCACACGCATCCATTATTCATCTCAAACACTTCTTCATCTGCCCCGATGATGAGGTCGTTATCGATTCCGATCTCGCCAAATTCATTGACGATGACGGCGTATTTCTTGCCGTGATTTTCCGACAGGATTCTGTTGAGTAGCGTCGTCTTCCCGGCACCGAGATAGCCGGTCAGCACGGTCACTGGAATTTTCTTGGCGGCGTCAGGCATGAAGGCTCCGGGCATTGATAGGCGCGCTTGTTGGCACTCTTATATTGGGTCGAGGCAGGTCAATGTAAGTGGCTGATTTGTCATGTCAGGTTGGTTTTGACGTCAACACGCTCCCGCGTAACCCGATCAAGCCTTCAAATGATGGGCCGGCGCGATACTCCGCAGAATTCCGTCCGCCGAACCAAAAAGTAAGGACAGGACATAGATTGCGCCGGCCATCAGCACGATGGCGGGACCGGCCGGTACGCCGGTCTGGATCGACGCGACGAGTCCCGCATATCCCGACACAATGGCGCTGACAATCGCAACCAGAATCATGCCCGAAATATCCCGCGACCAGAATTTTGCAATGGCCGCAGGCAGGATCATCAAGCCGACCGCGAGAAGCGTGCCGAGCGCGAGATAGGCACTGATCAAATTGACAACCACCAGTGCGAGAAAGGCGAGATGCGCCATTCCGCCCGCACGCCCCATCGTGCTCAAGAAGACCGGGTCGACGCATTC
>JAPLPA010000294.1:0-5212 GCA_026400415.1 Afipia sp.
TGCGTTTCCAGCGCCCAGACGATGGTGAGGCCTGCGGCTTTGGCTTCCTGGAGAATTTTGGCGACCGAGCGCGTATCGACTTCGCCGGCATGATGATCGTAATCGAGCACCGGGTCGATCACCGCCGCCATTTTGGTGACAGGGTCCGACACCAGATAGCTGATGGTGTTGGTGGGCTCATCGAAAAAAGCCCGAATGTCCGGCGCGCCGGTCATAGTTGTCTCCATGAACTGATGTTCTTCTCAATAGCAGTTGACAAATACATTAGAAATTACTAAATTAGAAATATCTCATTTAAGGAAGAGACGGTGGCCGATAAACTCGATACCAAAAACTTCGAGGCCCAAGCACTGGAGGTCGCCGACATCCTTCGTGCGCTGGCGAATGAGAAGCGGCTGACGATCCTTTGCAAGCTCGTCGAACTGGGCGAGGCAAATGTGTCCACGCTAGCAGAAGATGTCGGCCTCGCCCAATCGGCGCTGTCGCAGCATCTAGCGAAAATGCGCAACGAAGGCATCGTCGCCTTCCGCCGCGATGGACAGACGTTGTGGTACCGCATCGCCGACGCGCGTATCGAAAAGCTGTTCGCGACAATGCACGGACTGTTCTGCCATCCACCGAAACGGCGCGCTGCCCGCTGAAAATTCGAGAGTTAAGGAGTCGCCATGATCATTCCGACTATCACTGCCAGACACGCCGTGCAAATGCTGGCCGAAGGCGCCACGCTTGTGGACATCCGTGAGCCGAACGAACGCGCGCGCGAACGTATCGAAACTGCAATCCATTGGCCGCTGTCGGCGCTGGACGGCGGCGTGCCGCTGAATTCAGGCCGTATGATATTCCACTGCAAATCCGGCGCACGCACCCTTGCGAATGCCCAGCGGCTGAAGGCCAGGGCCGGGGATTCCTGTGACGTCTATTTGGTCGAAGGCGGTCTGGACGAATTGCGCCGCGCGGGTCTCCCGGTCACGGTCGATCACAGCAAGCCGATCGAGTTGCAGCGCCAGGTGCAGATCGTCGCCGGCGGCATGGGGCTGGCCGGAACGGGGCTTGGATTTTTCGTCTCGCCGATGTTCTACATCGTTCCCGCGTTCGTCGGTGCTGGCCTATTGTTCGCGGGCGTTACAGGCTTCTGTGGAATGGCAAAAATCCTGATGCGCGCGCCCTGGAATCGCGTAGCAATCAACGCGAACTGAACGAACGTCGAAGTCCTTTGGTGCGGTACCGATCATGACGCCAATGCTGCAAGGCGCGCTGGGCGTGGCCTCCGGTTCACTGGTTGGATTTTCGCTCGGCCTGATCGGAGGCGGCGGATCGATTCTGGCTGTGCCGCTGATTCTCTATATTGTGGGTGTCAAAGATCCGCACGTCGCCATCGGCACCAGTGCTGTAGCGGTAGCGGCAAGCGCCGCTGTCAATCTGGCCAATCACGCGCGGCAGGGGTTGGTTCGCTAGCATTGCGCGCTGGTGTTTGCGGCGGCCGGCGTGGTCGGTGCTTTCGGAGGGTCGAGCCTCGGCAAGATCGTCGATGGGCAAAAACTCATCTTGCTGTTCGCGCTACTGATGATGGCCGTCGGCGCGCTGATGCTTCGCCCTCGCTCCGAGATCGGCAATCCATTGGTGACGCTCACGCGCAGCAATACGCCGGCGTTGATTGCGCTCGGATTTGCAAGTGGCGCGCTGGCGGGATTTTTCGGCATCGGCGGCGGATTTCTCATCGTGCCGGGCCTGATGTTGGCAACCGGCATGCCGATCTCGAATGCTATCTGCTCGTCACTCGTAGCGGTCACGGCTTTTGGCCTGACAACGTCGGCCAATTATGCCTTTTCGGGTTTAGTGGATTGGGATATCGCCACCCTGTTTCTCGCTGGCGCAGTGTTCGGAGGATTGGCGGGCGCGAAATTGTCCAGACATCTGTCGGCCAAGCGCGGTGCGCTCAACAACGTGTTCGCGGCTGTGGTATTTGCCGTCGCGATCTACATGATCTATCGCACCTACACCTCGATGTGACTGTGCGCTGACTATTTGATCGAAACCTTCAATGTGCCGATGCCGTCGATGCCGCATTCGATTTTGTCGCCGGACTTCAGCGCTGCGACACCTGCGGGTGTGCCGGTCAGGATAATGTCACCAGCGCCAAGCGTCACCTGCAGGGAGAGTTTGGCGATGATTTCCGACACATTCCAGATCAGTTCGGACAAGTCGCCCTTCTGCTTCTCCGTGCCGTTGACGTTGAGCCAGATTTTCCCTTTCGCCGGGTGCCCGATTTCGGATGCCGCGCGCAGCGCGCCGCAGGGTGCGGAAAAATCGAATGACTTGCCGATCTCCCAAGGCTGTTCTTTCTTCCGCGATGCCATCTGCAAATCGCGACGCGTGAGGTCGATGCCGACGCCATAGCCGTAAACATGGTCGAGCGCATTTTTCGGATCGATGTTTGCGCCGCCGGATTTCAGCGCCACGACCATTTCTACTTCGTGCTGGAAATCCTTCGTCAGCGATGGGTAGGGAATTGACGCACCTTCACCGACGATCATGTCGGCGTGCTTGGCGAAAAAGAATGGCGGCTGCCGCTCGTCATTGCCCATTTCGCGGATGTGTTCGAGATAATTTCGTCCCACGCACCAAATGCGGCGCACCGGAAAGGATTTGGATTCTCCGGCGACCGGAAGAGAAGGCATTGTGTGTGCTGTAATGACGTAAGCGGTCATGAGAATTCCGAAAGTTGGGCGGTGAAATTACGCGCCGATGGCAATAGGTGGAAGTGATGCGGTTTCGCGGTGTTGCAAACGGAAGAACGAAGCGTAACGGCCATTGCGCCGCAAGAGTTCATCGTGGCGGCCCTGTTCGACGATCTGCCCGCCTTCAACAACCAAAATGTTGTCGGAATGCATGATTGTGTGGAGCCGATGCGCGATCACGATGGTGGTGCGGCCCTGACAAAGATGCTCGATAGCTTCCTGCACCAGCTTTTCCGATTCGGAGTCGAGTGCGGCAGTTGCTTCATCGAGCAGAATGATAGGTGCGTTCTTCACAAGCGCGCGAGCAATGGCGATGCGCTGGCGCTGGCCGCCGGAGAGTTGCGTGCCGTGCTCACCGACCGGTGTGTCATAACCGAGCGGAAAGCTCATGATGAAGTCGTGCGCGCACGCCGCTTTTGCGGCGTCGATAATATCAGTTTCTGTCGCGCCAGCTTTGCCGAAGGCAATGTTTTCGCGGATGGTATCGCGAAACAGGTAAACGTCCTGTCCAACATAGGCTGTTTGCTGGCGCAATGATGCGCGCGAAACGTCGGATATAATCTGCTTGTCGATGACAATCGCTCCGAATTTCACTTCGTAGAGGCGAAGCAGCAACGCCAGCACCGTGGACTTGCCGCCGCCGGATGGCCCGACCAGTGCGGTGACCTTGCCGGGTTCGGCGACGAAGCTCATGCGATTGAGCACGATCTCGTTGTCGCGATAGGCAAATGTTACGTCGCGGAATTCAACCTGCGCGTCGGTAAGCGCCAATGCTGGCTTGTCGCTATCGTCGGGCTCGGTTGCAGGGCTGTCGACGATTTCAAGCAGCTTGCGCGCGCCAATCAGATAGGAATTCAACTCGATGTTCAGGCGCGCGAGACGCTTTGCTGGCTCGTAGGCCAGCAGGAAAGCCGTGATGAACGAGAAGAATTGTCCTGGCGTGGCCCCGGTAGCGATGACGCGGTAGCCGCCATACATCAGTGTGCCTGCGATGGCGATGCCGCCGAGAGTTTCCATGAGCGGGCTGGAGCGGCTTTGAACGCGTGCCATCTTGTTGGCGTTGGCCTCAACCATTGCGATGCTCTTGTCGATGCGCGTCTGCATCGTCTGTTCAAGTGTGAACGCCTTGACGGTGCGGATGCCTTGCAGCGATTCCTGCATGGTCTCCAGAATGTCGGTGGTGCCGGTGAATTGGTCGTGCGCGAGGGTGCGGATTCTACGAACGAGTTTTCGGACGAAGAACAATGCGGGCGGCGCGATGAGCAGACCAAACAGCGACATCCATGGGTCTTGAATGACCATCACTGCCGCAAGCCCAACCAGCGACAGAAAATCGCGACCGACCGCGCTAATCAGCAGACTTAGAACTTGCGTCACTGACTGCGCACCTGCAGTGAGGCGCGCGAGGAATTCCGAAGAATGGCGTTCGGAATAGAAGCCCACGTTCTCGCGCATCAGTTTTGCGAACAGCCTGCGCTGATTGTTGGCAAGAATCGCGTTACTGATTTTCGAAAGGATGACGGTATGGCCGTAGGTTGCCGCACCTTTAACGGCGAACAGCACAACGATGACAAGCGATAGGAGAATGATGCCGCGCACGCTGCGATCGACATAGGTCTGGTTGATGACCTCTCCGAGCAGATAAGCCGACGCTGCCGTGGTTCCGGCCGACACGGCCATGAGCGTAAATGCCGTCGCGTAGCGCCGCCAATAGGCCATGCCCTGTTCGGTGACGAGGCGGCGGATCAGCGCCGCAGCGCCGTAGGGATCGTCAGTTATTTTCCGTGGAAGTTCGGTCATCCGCGTTCCATTGAAAGGCGCGATAAGCGCACCCATCATGATTGCTGCGAGATGTCCGTTTGCCCGCAATGGGGCAGATTTTCAAGTCAAAACAGGGCTGTTAACGCTTACGCCGGGACCGCCTGCAGCGCCTCTTGGGGGCGTTGTGCCAGCAGCTTTTCTTCCCACGCCAGCGCGTGCCGCGCGATGGTGTCGAGACTATCGTATTGCGGGGTCCAGTCGAGTGTTGCGCGAATACGGGCAGTGTCGGCGATCATGGTCATGATATCGCCTGGCCTGCGATCGGCGTATGAAATTGAGAAATTGCGGCCTTATGCGCGACGCACCGCCTCAATGGTTTCAAGAACCGAATAGCCACGACCGTAGCCGCAGTTCAGCGTCGCGGAGTGGCCACCTTGATCAAGATATTTCAGGGCCGCGACATGGGCCTGCGCCAGATCGCTGACGTGAATGAAATCGCGAATGCAGCTTCCATCCGCAGTCGGATAGTCCGTACCGAACACGTCGATCTTGGCGCGCTGACCGGTCGCGGCCTCAACGGCAATCTTGAGCAGATGGGTCGCGCCGACCGTCGCCAGTCCAATACGTGCTTGCGGGTCTGCCCCCGCCACGTTGAAATAGCGTAGCACGACGTAGTTCATGCCGTGTGCTGCCGCGACGTCGTGCAGCATAAT
>JAPLPA010000294.1:5229-6225 GCA_026400415.1 Afipia sp.
GCATAATTTCGGTCATCAGCTTGGACGATCCGTAAGGCGAAAGCGGCCGCGTTGGCGCTTCCTCCGTCACGGGCGTCGCTTCGGGATTTCCGTAGACGGCAGCGGTAGATGAGAAAATGAAACGGTTGACGTTGCACTTCACTGCGGCGTTCAGAAGATTCCGCGTGGTCATTGTGTTGTTGCGGTAATAGGCCAGTGGATCGCGCATCGAATCTGGAACCACGACCGAGCCTGCAAAATGAATAATCGCGCCGACATTGTGCTGCGAAATTACGCCCGTAACGAGACTCTCGTCCGCAGCGTCACCGATAAATAGCGGCACGCCTTCCGGCAGAAAATGCGAAAAGCCTGTCCACGAACTGTGTGGCTCCCGATATAGCCAGCGCCACCTGTGACAAGAACGGTCATTATCTTACGCCTCAAGATCTATCCGGCAGGCCAACTTGGAAAGCTGCCGAGAGCGTGCATTTGAAGCGTGGAATTGGGTATAAAGCCGAAACAGGTTGTCTCATTTCATCGCTTTTGCGGCCGGAAACTGCTTTATGGTTTCCAAATCGTAACGCGGATTTCGCAGTTTCACCTCTGTCTGGCCGATGCCCGGTATATTGATAATAAAGACGTCTTCGCTCGGCGACGTGGTGCACCAGATGCCGGCGATCACGGATGTGCGCAAACACCTTCCCAACACCCGGCTGACATGGGTTGTCGAAGAGGCGTTTGCTCCGCTGGCGAAACTGCATCCTGCAGTTGACGATGTCATTCCAGTTTCGACACGGCGTTGGCGTTCGCAATTGTTGCAGTCTTCGACTTGGCGCGAGATGTCAGAATTTCGTAGCCGTCTGCGCGCCGTCAAGCCAGAAAAGGTCATCGACACGCAGGGCCTCATTCGCTCGGCGATAATTTCACAATTGGCCAGCGGTGAGCGTCATGGCTATGACGCGTCCAGCATCCGTGAGCCGTTGGCCTCGATCGTTTACGATGTGACGCACAAGGTCG
>JAPLPA010000571.1 GCA_026400415.1 Afipia sp.
TATCATCGGCACGGGGCGACCTTGTTAAGCGGAAAGACTTTACCGACAATTGACCTGTCCCCCTTCAACACCACCAGATCCTCTCACTAGAAGTAGTGCCGCTGAAGGGGGGCGGTCAAGATACTTAGTTCTTTGTACTGAGCACAATCGTGACAAGCTCAGATAGTGAACGGGTGTTTTGGATGGCCGACAATCCCCGCTCCACATGATTCCGTACGTATTTTCCAAGCTCGCTCGCATCAACATCTTCAATTGACGCATTAAACTGTGTGATAGCCGCCAACTCTACGCGAAAAGCGCCTGCGAAGGTGGGCCACTCAATCTCCAACGCGGTATCTTCGTGTTCGTGTGACGCTGCAGGTACAGTCTGTAAACTCAGCGAGTAACAGTACGCGATTCTACAGAGCGTGTTCCAATGAGGAACGCCCGTATATCGCTTCAGCTTTATCAGGATCTCCCGACCGCGCGCGCTGATTCGAACGGCGTCAGGTAGTCGCGGTGTGGAACTCAAAATACCCCTCCTCTATAGATGTCGCTCCAGTCGCGTCATTGTGGTTGAGACGATAAGTACGAGCGATCGATGGCCGCAGGATGTCTAGGTATGCCGGTCGTATTTCCTCGTCGGTCGATAAGAGAATGACCTGATGCGACGCACGAGGAAAGTAATCGCGTACGAGATGTTGACGATGCGTTGAGTCAAGCCGTCCTAGGGGAGTATCAATCACGGTTGGCACGGGGCGACCGGAGGCGCGGGCAAGACCCCAGAGAAGAGCAGTAGCCAGCAGTTGTCGTTCGCCTGCAGATAGACGATGAAAAGGGATTGTTTGTCCGGAGGCATTCACCAGCGTCACGTTAAAGGTATCGGGGTCGATAACAATCTGAGCTGCAAGCGTGCGCTTACGAAATAATTGCTGCAATGATTCCAGAATTAACGCCTCTAAGCGAGCGATATGCCGCTGAACAACGCGGCTGCGAAAAGACGTGAGGGTACTGCGTACGCGTGCAGAATGACGCAGTATCCGACCCCGGCTATCCTCGCGTTGCTCCGCATCAATCGCACCGTCCGCAAACCGTTCAAGCCGACGCTCCGCGTCGGCTCGCTGGCCCGTCAGTGCTGCTTGCTTCAGAGCAACAGCCTCGAGCGCGGCGTTCTTTTCACGCAGCGTTGCCTCTGCGTGATCCAACTTCTGTTGTAGGTCCGCAAGGGAGTCTGCATCGGGAACGGACGCCAAATCTCTTTCGAGTCTTGTGATCCCATCAGAAATAGTTGCTAGATGAGCTATAACTGCTTCAGCATCAGCAATAACCGATGGCAAAACATATCGCAGTGTGTGAGCTAAGACTGGAACAGCGTCACTCGCGTACCTCTGGTCACCTACGCTATTTGCGGCCAAGGCCCTTTTGTTCCGGTCGTTTTCAAGAAAATCAGCGGCTAAGGTGATGGCGTCTGCTGGAACTTTTTGTTGTTTGAGTAACGCAAGCAATTCCGAATCTCGCTGCCCTACAGCATTGAGCACAGCCGCCGCCGTCTGATTTTGTGACTCCTTCTGTGCGTCGGCCTCTGCGGCCGCAAGTAGAGGAGAAACAATCGCGAGCGGAAGCGGTCCTGCCAGTAAGTCTCTTAGCTTTTCCGAGTCAATACTCTCCTGACGACGTAGCTCGGTGAGTTCCTTTTCTATTTCAGCGCGTCTCGCATAGGTGTCGCCGCCCGCAGCACGAAATCTTTCCCTGGCATCATTAGCATCTTTTCGGTGTCGACCAACGGTATTTTCAAGAGCGGCACGTTCAAAACACACTTCCGACTGGAGTGCTTCGATGTTCGTAATGTCGAGCTGGACGCGTGAAAAGTCCGCTGCGGCCTGCCCATCAAGCACCTCCGCTCGCTTCCTTCGCTCGAGCACTTTAAGGTCGGCCTGTAGGCGGTCCACTATGTCGAGCCCAAGAAGCGAATGAATCGCTGTCCCAAGAATCTCTGCTGCGTTCTCACGCTCGGCCAACTCTTTAATCTGCTCGCCGTCGAAGAAGAATAGATGCGCAATGCGCGACGGGAGATAGCCTTCGATGAATTCGTCCCAGTGGTCGGTAAGAGTAGAGTCAAACTCTCCCGCCTGCGTTGCCGTAACCGTTTCCACAACGCCGCTGCCCGTCTCTCGCCAGGCCCGCTGCACCTCGCAGGGAACCATCTGTCCATTACTGAAACGACTGAATCGGAGCGTAATCGTGGCTCCCACATGCGGCTCCACGTTTCGATTGATGCACGAGAGTAGAAATTCATGGTAACCAGCTCGACCTCGCGTAGATGTTCGCGCGCGCGGGCCATACAAAACGAGCTGCAACGCATCTAGCAATGTCGTTTTGCCCCCGCCATTCATGCCGCCAAACAACACAACAGGCTTGCCCGGGGCCGGAGCCAATATCGCGTTTTGAACACCGGCATACGCACCAAAGTTTTCAAGTGATAGCGATTCAAAAATCATTCGCCGCCCTCCGCAAAAAGCGGCGTGTCGGTCTGCACGAGATCCTTCCGCTTGGTCTGCCGTTTGCGGGTCACATCTGCAGCCCGAGCTTACCGATCAACAA
>JAPLPA010000435.1 GCA_026400415.1 Afipia sp.
GGCCGAGACCTGATTCTGTAGCATATTTAATGGGGGTTCAGGTGCGAACATTCCTCACTGTCGCAATTGTGTTCGCGCTTTCCGGCACGCTTGCACTCGCCCTGCCTCCCGACAATGCCGACCCGGCTCTGGCCCCCTGGTTCAAGAGTTTGAAACAGCCGGGAACGGGTGCGGAATGTTGCTCAATTTCCGATTGCCGCGCCGCAGAAGTGCGCAGGGATAGTCAGGGCTATGAGGTCAAGGTTGACCAAAAATGGCGCCTCTCGGCGACTTTCTGGCTCCGCGTTCCGCCGGAAAGAATACTCGATGAACGCAGCAACCCGACCGGGGGTGCGGTTTTATGCTTCACGCCCGAAGCGGGCATCCTTTGCTTCGTCCCGCCTCCCGAAAGCTGAGACCCGGACGCGGCAACCTCACATCTGAATAGTTTTGCGCCGTGCAACAAAAAACGGCCCTCGATACAAGGGCCGCTTTTATCACTCAAATTGTATCAATCCCGATTCAAGCCCGTGCGGTTCTCACGCGCGTTATCTTGCGCTTGCCGGTTTTCGTCGGCGCCTTTTTCTCTTTTACCTCGACGAATAGCTCGGGGACGTTCTTGGCACGATTGAGGAACCATGACAGCGCCGTCATCGCCGCCATGCCGGCGACGCTGAGAACGACCTGCCGCCAGACTCCGCCCGGAAACTGCACCAGCAGATAGTGCACGCCGAACGAGAGAAAGACGCCGATGCAGAAATTCGCAAGCGAATGCTGACCGCACAGAACGAGCGGACGCAGCCAGTTCGACGTCAGCGGTTTCCAGTCGCGCGGCATGTACCGCGCAACCAGACAGGCCAGCGCGAGGAAATGCGTAAAGCGCAGCATGTCGAGGTCGGTCTTGTCGATCGGATAGATCGCCTTGATCATCCATTTCGGAATCATCGATTCAAGCATCTCGCTGTGCCAGGTCATGACGATCAGCAGCGCAAACGCGAGCCAGACAATCGACAGGATGAGCGCAAATTTGGATTGGATGAACGACCAGATCTGCTTGACGCCTCCCACCCCGCACCAAGCGCCGAACACGAACATCAGCTGCCATGCGAATGGGTTGAAATACCAATGCGTGCCTTGCGGGAAGGACGCCAAATTCCAGTCGAAAATGCGGGCGCAGATGTAGACGACGACCGAACAAAGCAAGGTGATGTTCGGGCGGCGCGTCAATCCAAAAAGGATGAGAGGTGAGACGAGCACCAGCGCGATATAGAGCGGCAGAACGTCGAGATCGACGGGCTTGTATCGCAGCGTCAGCGCCTGCCAGATCAGCTCGTCCGGATGCGCAAGGAAGTTTGCGACGTTGAACTCGTCCTTGTACATCGGGTTGTCGAATTTCCGCGCAGCGCGCGAGATCTGCGCCACAAAGGCGAGGAACAGCAGGATGTGCGCAACATACATTTGCCAGGCGCGCAGGATCAGGCGCTTGGTGGCAGCAGCTAGATTTCCGGCGGCAACAACCGGTCCATAAATGTAGCCGGCGAGATAGCCGGAGATGAACACAAAGAATTCCGCTGCATCGCTGAAGCCGTAATTGCGCAGCGTCAGCCAGGCGACAACATCGTCCGGGATGTGGTCGAGAAAAATCATCCACAATCCCAGCCCGCGGAAAAAATCGAGGCGCAGGTCGCGCTCCACCGATTCAGCCAAGGATTTCCTGTTCGCCGCCATATTGCCCGCCCCCTGAAATCAAAAAAGCCAGAATCATTACCACGAAGATGAGAACGGCGGGCAATGACAATCCGCTACTCCGCCTCTTTATTCCGGGCGTGCCGGAAGCCGGGAAACGCGCCAAAGCGTTTCGGACCGGGATTTTTTGAGTAGCGTACGCATGCGGGAGTTCAATCGGCGGCTGTATTCCTTCAAGACCCACCGCTAAGATAACGTTCGTCCGATCGAAAGCTGAGAATCCGTCTATGGCCCTTGCCCGTCTCTATATCCGCGTACTCGAACTGCTCGGCAAGGAAGCGCGGCTCGGGTGGATTCTTGCCGTCGCCAACCTGGCACTCGCCGTCGCGCAATTCGCCGAGCCGGTGCTGTTCGGCCGGATTATCGACGTGTTGTCAAAAACGCCCGTCGATGCCGTGACGGGCGGCCCGCCACCGCCCTCGCCGTGGCCGCTGTTAGGCGCATGGGTCGCGTTCGGGCTGTTCACGATTGCCTGCAATGCCGGCGTCGCGCTTCATGCCGACCGCCTCGCCCATCGCCAGCGTCAAGCGGTGCTGACCAGCTATTTCGATCACATCATGCAATTGCCGTTGACTTTTCACACTGGTACCCATTCGGGCCGCCTGATGAAGGTGATGCTTCAGGGCACCGACGCGCTGTGGCGCGTGTGGCTCGGATTCTTCCGCGAGCATTTCGCCGCGATCGTGTCGCTGATCGTGCTGCTGCCGTTGTCACTCTACATCAACTGGCGGCTGGCCGGAATTCTGTTCGTTCTTTGTATCGTGTTCACGGTTCTGACGACGCTGGTGGTGCGAAAGACCTTCGGCATGCAGATGGAAGTCGAGACGCATTACGGCGACCTCGCAGCGCGTGCGACCGACGCGTTGGGCAACGTCGCGCTGGTGCAAAGCTTCACGCGCGTCGAAGCGGAAGTGCAGAGCCTTCGCGGCGTCGCCGACAAGCTGCTCGCGGTGCAATTGCCCGTACTCTCATGGTGGGCACTGGTCGCAGTAATGACCCGCGCCTCAACCACGATCACAATTCTGGCGATCTTCGTCGTGGGCATCGCACTGCACGCCCAAGGCCTCGCCAGCGTCGGCGAGATCGTGATGTTCGTTTCTTTCGCAACGATGCTGATTCAAAAACTCGATCAGGTCGTGAGCTTCATCAACAGCGTCTTTATGGAAGCGCCGCGCCTGCAGGAATTCTTCGACGTGCTGGATGCCGTTCCTGCCGTGCGCGACAGGCCCGACGCCGTCGATCCGGGCCGCCTCAAAGGCCTTGTCGAATTCAGCGATGTCTCTTTCTCCTACGACGGCAAGCGGCCCGCCGTCGAAGACGTAAATTTCACCGCGATGCCCGGGCAGACGTTCGCGCTGGTCGGTGAAACGGGCGCAGGCAAATCCACCGCGATTGCGCTGCTGCATCGGGCATTCGATCCGCAGTCCGGCGTCATCAAGATCGACGGCGAGGACATTCGCAATATGACGCTGGCCGGACTGCGCCGGAATATCGGCGTGGTGTTTCAGGAAGCGCTGTTGTTCAACCGCTCGATTGCGGAAAACCTGCGTGTCGGCAAACCCGATGCCACGAACAATGAGTTGCGCGCAGCAGCGGCGGGCGCGCAGGCGCTGGATTTCATCGAGCGCAGCGATCTGAAATTCGAGACCAATGCGGGCGAGCGCGGACGAATGCTGTCGGGGGGCGAGCGTCAGCGCCTGTCGATTGCGCGCGCGCTGCTGAAAAATCCGCCAATCCTGATCCTCGACGAGGCGACATCCGCACTCGATGCCGTCACCGAACAGAAGGTCAATGCCGCGCTCGATACCGTGATGGAGGGTCGCACC
>JAPLPA010000581.1 GCA_026400415.1 Afipia sp.
TCGCATACGCCGGGCCGCACCCAGGAATTGATCTTCTTCGAAGATTCCAAAGATGCCGGTCAGGACGCCAGCCTGCGGCTCGTCGATATGCCGGGCTACGGCTACGCATCCGCGCCGAAAACACAGGTCGCCTCATGGACTGCGCTGATTCATAAATTTCTGCAGGGCCGCGCAAATTTGGCGCGGGTCTACGTGCTGATCGACTCGCGTCACGGCTTTAAAGATCTCGACACCGACGTACTCAAGACGCTCGATAAGTCCGCCGTGAGTTATCAGGTCGTGCTGACAAAATCTGATCAGGTGAAAAAATCCGAGCTTGAAGAAACAATGGCTGCCACGAAGGATGCACTTCGAAAACATCCCGCCGCGTTTCCTGAATTGCTGGTGACATCGTCGCGCACAGGCGCAGGCATGCCGGAATTACGCGCCGCGATGGTAAAACTGCTGAGGGAGCGAGTCTGATGACATCGAATGGATTTGTGCGAATTGCCACGGCGATTGCAGGATTGATGGGTGCTGCGGGCGTGGTGCTTGCGTCGCTTGCCGCGCATGCGGGCGACACAGGCCGTCTCGGTCCTTCGTCCACGATGCTGCTATTCCATGCACCCGCCGCCATCGCAGCCGCATTGGTGACGGCACATGGCTTGGTGCAGCGGCCGCTCGGGATTACAGCCACCTTCGGGCTTATCGTCGGAGCTGTGCTGTTCGCAGGCGACCTGACATTCCGGCATTACACAGGCAATGCGCTGTTTCCGATGGCTGCTCCCACCGGCGGCACGCTTTTGATCCTGAGCTGGCTCGTTCTCGCCACCGCTGCAGCGTGGCCCCGCCGCGCAGGTTGAAAACGCCCTGCGCCGCTTTGCGCCAATTGCGCCAATCGGCTAAACCTTCGGCTAAATCGGATAAACGAGACTCCTGAAATGATTGATCTGCCCGCAAATATCAGCCCGCTGGATCAGGCCCGTATTCTCTCCGAAGCACTGCCGCATATGCAGCAGTACGACGAAGAAACCATCGTCATCAAATACGGTGGCCATGCGATGGGCGAAGATGCGATGGCGAAGCAATTCGCGCGCGATATCGTTCTGCTGGAGCAGACAGCGATCAACCCTGTCGTCGTGCATGGCGGCGGCCCGCAGATCGCTGCGATGCTCACACGCCTCGGCATCAAGTCGGAATTCGCCGCAGGGCTTCGCATCACGGATGCTGCGACCATTGAAATCGTCGAAATGGTTTTGGCCGGTTCGATCAACAAACAGATCGTCAGCAACATCAACGAGGCCGGCGGCAAGGCCGTGGGCCTGTCCGGCAAGGACGGCAACATGGTGATCGCCACCAAGGCGACACGCACCATGGTGGATCCGGGTTCGAACATCGAGAAGATCGTCGATCTCGGCTTTGTCGGAGAGCCCGACATCATCGATCTCAAGCTTCTCAATCAGCTGATTGGTCATGAACTGATTCCGGTACTGGCGCCGGTTGCGGCGGGCCGCGACGGCAAGACATATAATGTCAACGCCGATACCTTTGCGGGCGCGATTGCCGGCGCATTGAAAGCCAAGCGGCTGTTGCTGCTGACCGACGTTCCGGGCGTGCTCGACAAATCCAAGAAGCTCATTCCGGATTTGTCAGTGAAAGATGCCCGCAAGCTCATCGCAGACGGCACGATTTCGGGCGGCATGATTCCGAAGGTCGAAACCTGCATCTACTCGCTCGATGCCGGGGTCGAAGGCGTCGTCATCATCGACGGCAAGACGCCGCACGCGGTACTGCTCGAACTGTTCACCAATCAGGGCACTGGAACGCTGATCCACAAGTGATGTCTCGCGCAACATGCCTCGGCATTGTAGTGACGGTGCTGGTCACGGGACTGGCATCGAGCCCCGCCCGCGCCGATCTGAAAATCTGCAATCGTATGAGCTACGTCGTCGAAGCCGCCATCGGCATCGACGACAAAAGCGCGACCGCCACACGCGGCTGGTTTCGCATCGATCCGGCAGCATGCCGCGTGGTGGCGCAGGGCACCTTGAGCGCAGATCGAATTCTTCTTCATGCACGCTCTCTGCCGGTTTACGGCGCGTCACCTGTGCCGCAAAACGGCTCCGATAATTTCTGCATCGCCCAAAA
>JAPLPA010000019.1 GCA_026400415.1 Afipia sp.
TGTTGCCAAAATGGCGCGTAAAAAAAGGCGGCTCGATGAGCCGCCTTTTTCAATTCGAGATGCGAAGCATTCATTCCGCAGCGAGCTTAAGGTCCGGTGCGGCCGCGCGCACGTCGGCATCGACATGGCTCTCATAGATCTCAAAGTTCTTGGCGAACATGCCGACCAGCTTGCGCGCCGTGACATCGAACTCCGCCTTGTCCTTCCAGGTGTTGACCGGATCGAGAATCTCGGTCGGCACGCCTTCGAGCTTAGTCGGCACCGCGAAACCGAAATATTTGTCAGTGCGGAATTCGGCGTTGCGTAAGCTTCCGTTCAGCGCCGCCGTCAGAAGTGCGCGCGTTACCTTGATCGGCATGCGATGGCCGACGCCATACTTGCCGCCGGTCCAGCCGGTGTTGACCAGCCAGCAATCGACATTGTGCTTGGCAATCAAATCACGAAGCAGCGTGCCGTATTCGCTCGGATGAAGCGGCAGGAACGGCGAGCCGAAGCAGGTCGAGAATTCAGGAACCGGCTCGTTGCCGAGACCGCGTTCGGTGCCCGCAACCTTCGCCGTGTAACCGGAAATGAAGTGATACATCGCCTGCGCGGGTGTCAGCTTGGCAATCGGCGGCATCACGCCGAACGCGTCGGCCGCGAGCATCACAAGATTCTTCGGATGGCCCGCACGTCCGGTGCGCGACGCATTCGGAATGAAATCCAGCGGATATGCGGAGCGTGTGTTTTCGGTCTTCGAGCCATCGTCGAAATCCGGCACGCGGGTGTGGGGATCGAGCACGACGTTTTCCAGCACCGCGCCGTAGCGTGTGGATGCTGCAAAAATCTCAGGCTCGGCTTCCTTCGACAGCTTGATGGTCTTGGCGTAGCAGCCGCCTTCGAAGTTGAAGATGCCGTCCTTGCCCCAGCCGGTCTCGTCATCGCCGATGAGCGTGCGGTTCGGATCGGCGGAAAGCGTCGTCTTTCCTGTTCCCGAAAGTCCGAAGAAAATCGCGCTGTCGCCGTTCGGCCCGACGTTCGCCGAGCAATGCATCGACATCACGCCCTTCTTGGGCAGGTAATAATTGAGCGTCGTAAACACCGACTTCTTCATTTCGCCGGCATATTGCGAACCGCCGATCAGCACGATCTTGCGCGCGAAATCGATGCCGACGACGTTTTCGGATTTGCAGCCGTGACGTTTCGGGTCGGCCTTGAACGAAACGAGATCGACGATCGTCATTTCCGGCATGTAGGAGGCGAGCTCCTTCAACTCGGGGCGGATCAGCATGGTGCGGATAAACAGCGAGTGCCATGCGAGTTCGGTGAAGACGCGAACCTTGATGCGGTTTTCTGGATCGGCGCCGCCGTAAAGATCCTGCGCGAAAAGTGTCTTGCCTTCGGCGTGCTTGAGAAAATCCTGATACAGCGTCTCGAACTGCTCGGGCGTGATCGACTGATTGTTGGCCCACCACATCGTCTTGTCGGTGGAAGCGTCGCGAACGGTGAATTTGTCCTTGGGCGAGCGGCCCGTGAAGACGCCGGTTTCCGCGCACAGCGCGCCGCCGTCGGTCAACTCGCCCTCATTATTCTTCAGCGCGTGCTCATAAAGAGCCGAGGTGCCCAGATTCCAGTTAACAGCCCCGAGATTTTTGAAGCCGAATTTGTCGGCGCCAAAGGCACCGTTGCGCACGCCAGTCTCTTTCACGAAACATCTCCCTCTGAAACCGCTTGTCGTCCGGCGCGCTGTGTCAGGCGGGCCTCTCGCGGGTGCCGGGCATCATAACGCCGGGCAGTCATCCGGGCGACTTAATAGTGTCCAACGCGGGCATTGCCAAGCCGATCCTTCAGTAATTGGTTTATGGCGGCCCGATTTGATCTGGATCAAGCCGGTTTTCTCAACGATTAGCTGTATTTGAGCAGCAGGTTCGCTTACCGGCGAGCCTGCTCCGCCAGCTCTTTGAGCAGTTGCCGCAGTGCGGCCGGCGCGGCGATGCGACGCGGGAAATCCAGCCTCAATGTCCGGATGCCGTCTTGCATGTCCAGTCCGTTGGGATCGCATCCGGTCGCACGCCATTCGCCCGTGGCCGCACCGAGCAATTTGGTCGCATAGAGATTCATGGTGTCGGCGTGGTCGGCATTCATGTGATCGAGAATATCCGGTTCCGCTGCGATAAGTTCTTCGGCGCCGCCCAGATCAGTGAGGACATCAGCTGGCTTCAGATCGACGATGCGCCCGAAACCCGCGACCAGATGCACGCCCTTGATAACGATTCGGAAGAACGCGAAATCGCCGAAGCCCGCGAACATCTCGGCTGACGGATGGGCGGCGAGATAGCGGCGGCGCAGCACGTGAACATCGTCAATCGCTTGCTCCGCAACA
>JAPLPA010000051.1 GCA_026400415.1 Afipia sp.
CTTCAGCCCAATGGCTCGTCCGGGCATGCGTTGAGCAGCCGTATCGAGCGGACGCCGCAGAGTCGCGACCACATAAGCGCCCGTGCCCCAATCCTTGCCGACCGAAACGTTGATCTTGTTCTGGCCTTCCTTGATGTCGGAGCTTTGCGTGGTCAGCAGCCGGTCACCGAGCACGTTAATCGTGAGCTTACCCGCGGAACGCGCGTTGACCGAAACAACCATCGTGTCGCCGGATTTGTATTCCGGCTTGTCGATGGATGTTTCCAGCAAGTCAGGCGTGTCGGCGCTACCGTCCGAATACCAGCCGACATCGAACTGCACGGATGTAATTGGCCCGTCCGCGTCGGTCGATTTCACATCGAGGCGATAACGCCCCGGCTGCGGTGCGGTGGCGATGCGCGCCGGCTTGTCGGCTGCGATTGTCACGTCGCCGTCCGCCACCCGCTTGGTGGATTTCACCGGCTCGTAATCCCATGACGAGCCTTGCCGATACCATTGATAGCGCGACTCGATCTTCATCAGCTCGTAACGCAGTCCGCTACGCGCCAGCGATTTGCCGTCCGGCGCCACGAACACCACGTCGAAATTCGCCGGATCGCCCTCCGCGACGTTCTTGTCGGCAAACAGCGGCTTCACGCCGATCATCGCCACTTTAGGAGCGACCGGCAGCGTCAGCTTGCGCTCAACCGCGCGACCGCCGGTCTCGACCATGCGGACGAAAATCTGGGCTTCCTGCGGACGGGTGGAGGACGGCGGCTTGGCGAGACTGACCTTGATCGTTGCCTTGCCGTTGGCGTCAGCCTCGGGGAGGTTTTCCAGCGGAGTACGCTCGTTGCTGGAGGTTTCCTCGTCGGCGACGCCGAATTTGTATCCCGCATAGCCCGGACGATCCCCAGCTGGCGCGACCAGCAGATCGCCCTCCAAAGCGAGACCCGCAGCGGGCGCACCATAAAGAAAATGTCCGTCCACTTGAAGTTCTGCAGGAACATCAGGAGATATCTGTTTCGTATTGGAAGATAACGAGAATTCGATCCGATCTGGAACGTAATCCTCGACCATAAAGGTGGTCTCGCCGACCGACGAGCCCTTGGGGTCGGTGAACGCCCGGACTCGCCAGGTGCCAGTCGGCACCGCCGAATTCAGCGGCAGTGTCAGGCTGTGGCCGCCCGCCCCCTGGTCTGGCACCACACTGCGCCGGAATTCGACGCCATCGGGTCGCTCGACCACCATCGTAAGCGGCGCACCGACCGCCGCATTGCCTTTGCCATCCCGCAGGAGGGCCGTCAGGTACACGGTCTCGCCCGAACGGTAGACACCACGCTCGGCGTAAACGAACGCGTCCGGCCCGGCCGGCACGGTCCGTCCCGACACACCGCGATCGCTGAGATCAAATGCGTTGGATTTGAGACTGAGGAATGCGTAGTCGCCCTTGTCGCCACTGACCGAGAGCAGCGCAGGCGACAGACCGCCTTCGCCCTTCGCCAGACCCGCGTCGAACAGTACGTGACCCGCGCTATCGGTTTTCTTGGTTGCGAGAATTTCGTTATTGCGCGCGACCAGCCGGACTTCCGCGCCATAGCTTGGTGCCGTCGTCGCCAGCGAGTTGATGAAGACGTGGACGCCGTCATTGCCCGAATAAGCCGTAAGACCCAGATCCGAGACAATGAACCATTGCGTTGCCAACGACCCTGACTCGTCATCGCTCGACGATCCGGGGCCCTTCGGCGCTGCCGTCATCACATAAACGCCCGGCTGCAATTCACCGACCGCCTGATCGACCGGAAACGCCGTGACGACATCGGCGTTCAACGTCGTCGCCGTTGCGATCTCACCGGTCCAGACCTTGACGCCCTTCTCGTCGCCAAGCGCACTCAGGTCATAGCTTTGCAGGGTTTGCTGAAAGCCTCCATCGATCACCGAATTGATGAGGTTGCGATCGCCGATACGAAACACATTCACCGCAACCGAGGGCGTGTTGACGCTGACCAGCGGGATACCCTTCTGGCCGGTGCGCGGCAGCACATAGGCGCGACCGGTGAAACGCACGAACGGTTTGCGGTCGCGGACGTAAATGTTGAACTCGGCAGATTTCGGCAACGTCTCCTTGACGGTCGAGGGAATGCCGGCGCGCAGGTTCACCGTATAGCGTTCGCCATGTTTCAGGCCCTCGACGCAAAGCTGCTTGTCCTCGGATGTGAGCGCCGGCTTGTCGTTTCCGGCCAGTGCGAC
>JAPLPA010000277.1:0-4543 GCA_026400415.1 Afipia sp.
GCAATGAAGCCTCGCCGCATTGAAATCAACGCGGCGATCCCCCTGACCGAAAAGCGTTTGGGCAGCGTCAAAGCCGCCTGACGCGCGCCGGTTGAGACATGGGCCGGGAGGTGGCCGAGCCGGCTTGGCCGGCCGCCTCCTTTTTCCAAGGAGGTACAGATGAAGGAAAGAATGAGAGGAGATGTTTTCGATCTCGACGAGCTGCTCCACCCGGCGGATGCCTTTGAACATCCATCCCAGGTGGTGCACGACCCAGACCTTACGCTCAACGAGAAGCGCGCGATCTTGTCGTCGTGGGCTTCGGATGCGTGCGCCCTCGAAGCTGCGCCGGAGTTGCGCGAAATAAAGCACGGCAAGACGGTACTCTTCGACGACATTATGGATGCGTTGCGCTCACTGGATACAGCAGAGCGGGAGCAGAGCCGAAAATATAGGAAGCTCGTCCGCCGCCGCCGCATCTTCGGCCGCCCGCGGGGCAATGAGGGGACGAATTCGTCCTATCAATGAGCGGTGGTCGCTTGCGGGCGTGGAGGCCGAAAGACCCGGTCATGCAACCGTATAAAACCGCACGAGCTTCGGCGACGACCATTCGATCCCGGTCGCCTCAACCAGCCACTGCCCGGAATACTCCGCCAGAAACGCGATGCGCTGGGTCTGTCCGGCGTTGAGCAGCAGCGTGTCGAGCCAAAACGGTTTCCAGCCGTCGTCGAGCCGGTCGAGCAGCCGGAAATGATGACCGTGCAGGTGGAATGTCGTGATCGTTTTCGTCGGGTTCGTGATCGTCGCGACAACGACGCGGGAACGCTTCGCCTGAAACAAAGGCGGCATCGTTGTCGTAAATTCGGCAGGCAAAATCCAGGGCGATTTTCCGTCGAGTTGGATGTCCACACGCGCCGCGTTTCTGAGGTCGAGTTGCGCCGGCAGATGCGCAGACGACAAGGCGGCAGCAGCGGGCAGGGGTGTGGGCCGCACCGGCGCATCGTTCGGCGTGATCAGCCGCGCGATCTGCGTCGGCTTCGCGCCGTCGTAAATGAAAATGCCGGACGACGATCCGGGCGGTTGGGTCGCGTCGATGAACACGTCGGTGCGTGAACCCGGTGCCATCACGAGTTGTCCGTTGCTGGCAGGAAACGGTTCGGCGGGCTGACTATCGACGGCCATGACGCGGACATCGTGATTCTCGATTTTCACGCCAATGGGCGCGCGCTGGCAGCTATTGATGACGCGCAGCCGCAACCGCTCGTTCGGCCGCAGTTTGATGTCCAAACCAGACTGGCCGTTGACTGTGTAAACGGTAACGGCGTCTTTCGGATCGATACCGGGAGCCAGCGCGCGTCCATCCGGCATCACGCGCCAGTCCTCGATCAGCAGCACTTCGTCGCGATCCACGCCGGTGGACGCCGTATCCTCGACAATCAGGGCGCGTGAGGCTGACGGGGGCTCCTTGCCGTCTGCTAGCAGCCGGGTGTTGGCCAGAAACGTCCCGGCTTGCCGCAGCCGTATCGAAAAGCTTGCGCTGCCACCGCTCGGCAGCGGCTCGTATGAAATCAGTGGCTCGGCGCTATTTGCGCCGTCAAATCCGAACCAATTCCATGCAGTTAGGACCAGAAGCTCACTTAACAGCGAAACCTGAAGTTCTTCGCCCTGCTTGAACCGAAGGCTCGTGGAATTACCCTCCGCCTCAAGCGCCCATATCGGCGACTCGGGCAAGTCCGCTTTCAACTTCGCTTTTCGAGCGACAGCCCGAAGTTTGAGCGCGGAAGAGACGTCGGCGAATGCGCGCAGCGCGAAATGCGGCACCAAAGCCAGCGCGCCCAGTGCCGCAAGCAGCGCGCGGCGCTGATGAAAGCGATCCCGGCTTTCCAATTCCCTGCGGTCAATGCTCATCGCAAAGGCGGACCATTTTCGGTGCGGCGTGTCTAGCGCAGATCGCAAAGGGCATTCGCGACTTCTGTTGCTGAAAATCAACAATGGGATCAGGAGAAATTCCTATCATGATGATCTCGCCTTGAGATTCCGGATCGAGAGTTGAAAAGTTCCATCTGGGTTGTTAACGGGAACCCAGACGTGCATTTGCGCGACGATGCAGGGTGGGTGGCGTGCGAAAGTGTGTGTTGGTGGTCATGGCGGCGGCTCTCGGCGCAGCCAATGCGTCTGCGGCGGACCTTTACTCAAAGGTGCCGCTGAAAGAGTGGAAACTTCAGCCAGCGGTCGATGGCCTCAACGCCAAACTCGAAGCGATTGGCGGCAGCATTGCCAATAAGGCCGTGTTCGGTTCGCAGGGCGCGGTCTCAATTCCTGTCGGAAATGCGTTTGGTCTGCAAATCGATGGTGCGGCGGGCAGCTTCGGTGGCCAAGCATTCGCGGCCACGGGCGTGCATGGTTTCTGGCGCGATCCGTCGCGCGGACTGGTCGGGATTTACGCGTCATACACGAACTGGGATCGGTTCGGCGGTCTGCATGTTGGCAGGGTTGGCGGAGAAGCCGCTGCCTATCTGGGACGTTGGACCATTGAAGGCGTCGCCGGTGTCGAGTCCGGCAACAGTTAGACTGTGGCGGTCGGTGGGGTCAATCAGACCTTCAACATCAAGACGCGATTTTTCGATCGCGCGGAAGTTGCCACTACCTGACGGACGACTGGAAGGTCGGCGCAGGACACAGCTATTTCGGCGGCAATAACGCGGCAATCTTCAGCACGGAATATGCGTTCAACCCGGGCTGGTCTCGTGGGACCGCGATGTCGGTTTTTGCCGAAGGACGGGTCGGCGAAAACGGCACCAGCGGCGCGCTGGGCGGCTTGAAGATTTACTTCGGTCAGAAGGACAAGACGCTCATTCGCCGAAATCGCGAGGATGACCCAGCGGTTGGGCTGACCGATGGATTGTCGGCCTTGTCCAACAACCAGGGCAATTCGATGAGCGGCGCAGGCACGGCGCCGGGCGGCGGGCCTCCGCCGGTGCCTCATTAGGCCCCAGAAATTGATTGAGTGCCTCGATCCGTTCTGGCTTAGCTGAGCCGTGTCCGGGCGGGGATTCGGCAGCCATTTTGTTGCTGCGAAGCACGACCCCCATGCTATACACCCGCGGCTCGCGGCTGTGCCGCCAGACAAGTGCGCTACGCGGGCGTGGCGGAATTGGTAGACGCAGCAGGTTTAGGTTCTGCCGTCGAAAGATGTGGGGGTTCGAGTCCCTCCGCCCGCACCATCGCACACATGCTGCGAACACCGATGAGGCCGAGGCGCTTTGCCGACAGCCACATCCAACTGATTGATACGAACCGGCTCACGCCGGACCAGCTCGGGAAGAAGATTGGGCCATGCAAGTTACCGAAACCCTCGCCGAGGGATTGAAGCACGAATTCAAGGTCAGCGTTCCAGCGTCCGACATCGATGCGAAGGTGGATGCGCGCCTCGTCGATATGAAGGACAAGGTCAAGCTGAACGGATTTCGTCCCGGCAAGGTGCCCGTCGCTCATCTGAAGAAAGTTTATGGTCGCTCGCTTGCCGCCGAAACGGTCGAGCAGCTGATCCGCGACACCAACGCCGGCATCTTCACGGAGCGTGGCTTCCGCCTCGCCACCGAGCCGAAGGTCACGATGCCGACGGAGAAGGACGAAGTCGAAGCAATTCTGGACGGCAGATCCGACCTGAATTATTCGGTCGCTATCGAAGTTGTGCCGCCGATCGAATTGGCCGACTTCAAGACATTCAACGTCGAGAAGCCCGTTGCGGACGTGACCGACGCCGACATCGACGAAGCCTTGAAGCGCGTCGCCGATCAGAGCCGGCCTTATGAAGCCAGACCGGAAGGCGCCAAGGCTGAAAACGGCGACCGTGTCACCGTCGCCTTCACGGGCGAAATCAACGGCGAGGCATTTGAGGGCGGTGCAGGTTCAAACATTCCTGTTGTGATCGGATCGCACGTCTTCATTCCAGGTTTCGAGGAACAGCTGATCGGCATGACGGTCGGTGAAACCCGCAAGGTCAAGGCGTCGTTCCCGAAGAACTACACCGTCGAAAATCTTGCAGGCAAGGATGCTGAGTTCGAGACCACAGCCAGCCTTATCGAAGCGCCGCTCGAATCCAAGATCGACGAGGATTTTGCAAAGTCACTCGGCATGGAATCGCTCGACAAGCTTAAGGAAGCGATGCGCGAGCGGCTGGTGATGGAATTCGGAGGCGCGTCGCGCCAGCGCGTCAAGCGCGCGCTGCTCGACAAGCTCGACGACGCCCACAAGTTCGATCCGCCGCCGTCGCTGGTGGAAGAAGAATTCAGGCTGATGTGGAATTCCATCGAGGCCGAGATGAACTCGACCGGCAAGACATTCGCCGACGAAAACACGACGGAAGAAAAAGCCAAGGCGGAATATCACGCTATTGCGGATCGCCGCGTGCGGCTCGGTCTTGTGCTGTCGGAAATCGGCGAGAAGAACAAGATTTCCGTGACGGACGAAGAGGTTCAACGCGCACTTATCGAGCGTGCGCGCCAGTCGCCGGGCCGCGAAAAGGAAGTCTACGATTTCTATCGCACCAATGCGAATGCAC
>JAPLPA010000277.1:4550-7480 GCA_026400415.1 Afipia sp.
AATGCACTGGCGCAGATTCGCGCGCCGATCTACGAGGACAAAGTGGTCGATTTCATTCTTGAATTGGCCAACGTCAGCGAGAAGAAGGTCTCGCGCGAGGACCTGCTCAAGGACGAGGACGAGAAAACGGCGGCCTGATAGCCGGTGCTGTCTTAACTATAAGGCCCGCTCGTGAACCCGATGCGGGCCTTTATCTTGCCGAATCGCTCGCGATTGGCTGGAGTCAATCGCAATTGAAGCTGCATTGTCGGGCTTGTCGCCGGGCAACCGGCCCATATCTGAGAAGTCGTCACGCCAATTCAGTCCAGCATCACGGGGCATTCTACCCGCCTGCCTCTGCCAACCTTCAGGTGATTAATGCGCGATCCGGTTGAAACCTACATGAACCTTGTGCCGATGGTGGTCGAGCAGACCAATCGCGGCGAGCGGGCCTACGATATTTTCTCTCGCCTTCTGAAAGAGCGCATCATCTTCGTCACCGGTCCAGTCGAGGACGGCATGTCGACATTGACGGTCGCGCAGTTGCTGTTTCTGGAAGCGGAAAATCCGAAAAAAGAGATTTCGATGTACATCAACTCGCCGGGTGGCGTGGTGACGTCCGGACTTGCGATTTACGACACGATGCAGTTCATCCGCCCGCCGGTCTCGACGCTTTGCACCGGGCAGGCGGCGTCGATGGGATCCCTGCTGCTGGCGGCCGGTCACAAGGACATGCGCTTCTCGCTGCCGAATTCGCGCATCATGGTCCACCAGCCATCCGGCGGATTCCAGGGGCAGGCCACCGACATCATGCTGCACGCGCAGGAAATCCTGAACCTGAAGAAGCGGCTCAATGAAATTTACGTCAAGCATACTGGCCAAACTTACAAGGCAATCGAGGATGCGCTGGAGCGTGACAAATTCCTGACCGCGGAAATGGCCAGGGATTTTGGCCTTGTCGACAAGGTGATCGACAAGCGCGCCGACGATCCGGCTGCCCTCAAGGCCGGTGGATAATTCCGGTTTCATAAATCGAAACAGGTACGATGCGGGCGCCTTGGGCGCCTGTTTTCGTGGCGGGTTCCCTGGTGAACCTGCTTGACCAGCACTCCGTCTCACAACGACAATGCGGCAACATGCACGGCCCGCGAACGGGCGCTGATATTAGTCCGAACGTGCAGACAATCGATTGCCGGGAGACGACCATGACCGTGATTTCTTCGCGCCGCGCGCTGGGCGCTGCTGCTGCTTTTTCATTTGGTCTGGTGGTGGCCGGCGGGCCGGCTTTCGCTTTTGACAAGGAAGCTGCTCTTGAGGCCTGTCGCGCCTCGGTCGGCAAGCCGACCTATCAGGCGTGCAAGAAAAGCGGCGGCGATCACGAGACTTGTTTTGCGAAAGCGCGGGCTGTCGTGCAGCCGTGTTTCAAGGCCAAGATGCCGACGGCGGCCCTGTTCGACGCTGCCAAGGTTTCCGCACCCGACGCCAAGGAAGCTGCCGAAACCGCGAAGGCCGTCGCCAAACTTGCACCGCAGTCTCTCGTCGCGCCGCCACGCTCGATTTCCGACATCACTGCAATTCTTGATCAGCAAAAGCCCGACACTGCAAAGATTGCGGAACTTCAAAAGTCAGCCGACGCGCCTGTGCCAGCGGGATTGAAGGGCGGCGATCTGGCGGATTTCCATTACAAGCGCGCACAGGCGCGTGTGCTTTTGGGCCGAAGCGACTCGCTCGCCGACGCCGAAGCCGCCGTCACGCACGGCAAGGGCAGCGACTACAAGAATGTCGGCAGCCGCTACGAAATCCTGCTGTCGCGACGGCTCCGCGATAGCGGCGAGAGCAAGCGTGCGACTGCCATCGTGACAAATCAGATTGCCACGTTTTCAAATCAGACGAAGGGCAAGCTGTTCGGCCTTTATTACAACATGGCGCTGACCTCGATCCGCAACGGCGACATCACCTCGGCGGAGTCGTATGTCGCACGTGCCCGCACGTTGTTGAACGAGGCGCGCAAATGGCCGGTCTACAACATATATGGAACGAGCTTTCAGGCATTCATCGAAGACGGCACGGCGCGGGTCGAGGAAGCGCGCGGGCGTTTCAAGGAAGCTGAAGAGGCCTTTCACAAGGCGTCCGCATTCTACACCGCGACGTTGAAACTCTTCCCGCAGTGGGAGAGCGTTCCGGCCGACGGCGAATTCGAGCGTTATGCCGACTGGGCGACGGCGTTCGAAGGCCGCGTCAAGGTCAAGCAGGGCCGCGTAGGCGAGGGCGAGGCGGATGTACGCCGCGCATTGCTGAGCCGGCTCAGCAAGTCCGGCAAATTCCACGCCGACACGGCGGGCGTACTGAGCGTACTGGTTTACGTTGTTCAGGAGCAGGGACGTTACGCCGACGCCGAGAAGCTTCAACGCGAGGTCATCGACATTTATCAAGGCCTCGGTTATCCGCCGGAATCTCCGCAACTCGTCAACGCCAACATCTTTCTCGCTCAGATTCTCAACCTTGAAAAGAAGACCGACGAAGCAACCAAGCTGTTCGATCAGATCGACGTCTGGACGGCAAAATGGGATCCCGCACAGCGCGAACGTGCCAACGGTGGGCTTGCGCGTGTGTCGCTTCTATTGGCGCAGAACAAGCCGGAGCAGGCGCTCGATGCAGCCAAAGCTGTGCTGGAGCGAGAACTGAAATCATCGGGCGAGAAGAGTTTCAGCACCGCTGTTTCGCGAGGCTATCTTGCAGCCGCGCTCGCACGTAGTTCGAAACCCGCCGAAGCGCTTGCGGCTTTCAAGGATGCGCTTCCGATCCTGCTGACGACATCCGGTGGCAGCGACGACGACTCCGGTTCGACGGCTGCGGCGCGTGAAAATCGCATCAGGTTTGTGGCTGAAGGTTATATCCGCCTGCTTGCGTTAAATCCGTCCGGATCTCCACAAAATGTCGCTGACGAACCG
>JAPLPA010000277.1:7517-11680 GCA_026400415.1 Afipia sp.
CGAAGAATCCAGAACTCGCGGCACTTGTTCGCGCCTCGCAGGACGGCGACAAGCGCATTGGTGCCGCCGTTGCGACGCTGAACAATTTGCTGGCGCTGTCGCCCGCCGAGCGCGACGACAAGGCCGTGAAGATCACGCAGGCCGAGATTGCCTCGCTTCAGGCGACCAAGGCGCAGGCGCTCAAGGACATTGCGAAGAAATTTCCCGATTACGGCAACCTCACCAATCCGCCGCCGCCGAACGCGCTCGACGTGCAAAAGCTGCTCAACGCCGACGAGGCCTTGGTATCGTTTTATTTTGGGCAGTATGACAGTTTCGTCTGGGTCGCGAAGAAAGACGCGCCGGTACAGTTTGTCCGCATCAAGATGACGGTCGGTGATCTCAACGCCAAGGTTACGAAGCTGCGCGAGGCGCTCGAGCCGCAGGCGGCGATGATCTCCGACATTCCGGCATTCGATCTCAAGCTCGCATCGGAATTGTACGACACGTTGCTGAAGCCCACCGAGGCAACGTGGAAGCCCGCGAAGAACCTGATTGTCGTGACCAACGGTGCGCTTGGGCTGCTGCCGCTGTCGCTGTTGCCAACTGCGCCGTCCTAGATCAAGACGAACGACGATCCGCTGTTCTCGAGTTACCGCGCCGTACCGTGGCTTGCGCGGACACATGCAGTGACGCTCGTGCCATCGTCGTCGGCGCTGCAGACTTTGCGTAAACTTCCGCCTGGCAAATCGTCGCGGCAGGAATTGATTGCATTCGGCGATCCGTACTTCAGTCAGGATCAGGCGAACGAGGCATCCAGCCAGGACACCGTGAAAGTTGCGGACGCCGGCGGATCGAACACCACGCGCGGTGTTCCGCTCAGGCGGCGAAACTCTCCACAACTCGACAAGGCCGATAGTGCGACGTTGTCGATGCTGCCGCGTTTGCCCGACACGTCGGCCGAACTGAAGTCGATTGCGGCAGCCCTTCAGGCCGATCCTGCGAAAGTTTTGAACCTCGGCAAGGATGCCAACGAGCAGAAGGTCAAGACCATGGACCTGTCAGGGTTCAAGGTCATCGCATTTGCGACACATGGTCTGGTGCCGGGCGAACTTGATGGCCTCACGCAGCCGGCACTGGCGCTGTCCGCGCCCGCTTTGTCGGACTCCGACGGCGACGGTCTGTTGACGATGGAGGAAATCCTGACGTTGAAACTGGACGCCGACTGGGTCGTGCTGTCGGCATGCAACACCGGGGCCGGAGCGGGGGCCGGTGCTGAAGCCGCGTCCGGTCTCGGGCGCGCTTTCTTCTATGCTGGCACGCGGGCGCTGCTTGTCACAAACTGGTCGGTGCATTCCCAGTCAGCGCGTGAACTGGTCACCGATCTGTTCAAACGGCAGGCAGACGATCCGAAAATAACGCGCGGTGAGGCGTTGCGGCAGGCCATGATGGCACTTGCCGACGGACCCGGTTTCGTCGGGACCGATGGCAAAACCGAGTTCGCTTATGCCCATCCGCTGTTCTGGGCGCCTTATTCAATCATCGGTGATGGCGGCGGACGCTGAACCAAGGACATGTAGTCTGCGACAAATGACGTGCTATAGTTTTCGGAATCGCCGGTCTGGAGAAATCACCATGCGACATTTTTCAATGTGGGCTGCCGGCCTTGCGCTTTGCGCGGTCGTCTGCGCCTCGCCATCGACGAAAGCCGTTGCGGGTGCCGTCCTCATCACCGATCAGGAAGCCAAGCTGCCTCCCGCCAAGGGAGCGTTCGCGGTCGCGACGCGCGGCATCACGCGCGGGCCGCGTATCGATTACGTCGCCAGCACGACGACAACTTCGCCGATCCGCCTACAGATGAAGTTCGAATCCTTCGGCGGTGCGACGATCGATCCGGCGACCCTTAAAGTAACTTACCTCAAAGACCCGGCCGTCGATCTGACGGATCGCGTGAAGCCGTTCGCTAAGCCGACTGGCATCGATATGCCCGATGCGACGCTGCCGCCGGGAGATCACACGTTGCGGGTTGACGTGAAGGATTCGGACGGGCGGGTCGCTACGTCCAGCATCGTGCTCAAAGTCGTACCCTGAGCGAACGATGGCACTCGAATGCCCCTTCTGCGCGCAGCCGAATGCAGATCAAGCACTCGTTTGCAATTCGTGCGCGCGTGACATCGCAATTCCCGCGTCGTTGCTCGCCGAGCGTGATGGGCTGATCCGCAAGCGCGAAGCGGTTCGAGATGAGTTGTCGCGGGCCAAGGCTGAGCTTGAGAGTTACAAGATCGGCAAGGGCCGTATCGCTGCGGCGACAGGCTGACATGCACGCGCGCAACACGGCGGCTGTCTGATGGAATGTCCGTTCTGCGCCGAGCGTGTGAAGGATGAGGCGCTCGCCTGCAAGCATTGTTCGCGCGATTTGCGCGTCGTGCGTCCGGTCGTTCTCGAAGTCGAGGACATCGTTCAGGAGCTCGACGCCCTGCGTCGCGAACTCGATCACGTCACTGCCACACTCTATCGCAAGCGCTACCCGGCGCGGTATTTTGCGATTCACAGCATCGCCTACATTTTAATTCCGGCGGCGCTGCTGGTCGTCGCGCATATCGTCCTGACGATTGTGTTCCCGAACCTGTCGGCGCTCTATCTGCGGCTTGCATCGGTGCTCATTCCGCTGCCCTTTGGACTGGCGATCAACGCCATCCAGAAAGTCCAACTTCGCGGCGCGGTCGTGGTCGGATTGCTGACGGCAATACTCAGCGTGATGTGCATGCTGATCGTCACGGGCATCAATGATCGCGTTCCGATCCTGCCTCAGAGTTGGTTCGATTGGCGTGAGGTGTTGGAATATGTTCTCAGCATCGCGCTGGCTTTCGTAACGGGCAACATCATCGGTATACTGATTTTCCAGGTCCTGCCGTCGCAGATGGCGCAGGGCGGCAAGCCCAATCCTGCGGCTTACAAGATCGCCCGCATGCTGGGACAGCACGTCGGCGAAGAGCAATTGCGCCGCCGCGCGCGCATCATTCAGGATTTGATGCGCACCGCCGGGCCGATTGCGGGCATTTTGGCGACCGCAGTGGGCTCGATCTACGCCGGGCTCAAGGGAATCCTGGGGACATAATCCCCAATTCGGCGCTGTGGCGGGCGAGTTCCCCAGCCCGATTCTCCCGTGTCATTCGCGCAACGCTGCACTGAAATCGGCCTCGCAAGGTCGAGAAACCGCTTCAAATCACGTTAGGATCACAGTGTTGGGTAGGCTTAAGATTAGCGAATTCTTGATAGTCAGCTGGCACCATGGTTGGCTAGCCATGTGGGCTATAATGCTCAAGGATTCGAAGACGCCGCGATTCGCGGGGTAACTTAAGAGTGCTGGGTCTTTTTGGTACGGATTTTGCTCCTATCTACATGCCAAGCCGGCGTGTGCCGGGAGTGGGCAGTCCACTGGGATAGATCGGGCTGCGGACGGAGAAGGTTATGAGCAAGGTCGGTACGAGCGATTCCAAGAACACCCTCTATTGCTCGTTCTGCGGTAAAAGCCAGCACGAAGTCCGCAAGCTGATTGCAGGACCGACTGTCTTTATCTGCGATGAGTGCGTCGAACTTTGCATGGACATCATTCGCGAGGAAAACAAATCCTCGCTGGTGAAGTCGCGCGACGGAATTCCGACGCCAAAGGAAATCTGCAAGGTTCTGGACGACTATGTGATCGGTCAGCAGCACGCCAAGAAGGTGCTCTCGGTCGCAGTTCACAATCACTACAAGCGCCTCAACCACCAGACCAAGCACAACGATGTTGAGCTTGCGAAGTCGAACATCCTGCTGATCGGTCCGACCGGTTCGGGCAAGACGTTGCTGGCGCAGACGCTTGCGCGCATCCTCGACGTGCCGTTCACGATGGCGGATGCGACGACGTTGACCGAAGCCGGTTACGTCGGCGAGGACGTCGAGAACATCATTCTCAAGCTTTTGCAGAGCGCGGACTACAACGTTGAGCGTGCACAGCGCGGCATCGTCTATATCGACGAAATCGACAAGATCTCGCGCAAGTCTGACAATCCTTCGATCACCCGCGACGTGTCGGGCGAGGGCGTGCAGCAGGCGCTGTTGAAGATCATGGAAGGCACAGTTGCTTCCGTGCCCCCGCAGGGTGGCCGCAAGCATCCGCAGCAGGAATTCCTGCAGGTGGA
>JAPLPA010000195.1 GCA_026400415.1 Afipia sp.
GTTTGCCTTACATAGATCTTTGGTGAATCCCTTCGAGCTTTCCAGTTGCGCCGCCGCTTTGCTGGGGCCGAATGCCTTGATTCCTGCAGACGCAAGATCATCGACGATCCCGGCGGCCAACGGCACTTCAGGCCCGACGACAACAAGATCAATCTTGTTCTGCTTGCAGAACTGAATGACGGCCGCATGATCCGCGACATCCAACGCAACGCATTCAGCCTCCTGCGCAATGCCAGCATTGCCGGGGGCGCACCACAGCTTCGTCAGAAGCGGAGAGGACGCCATTTTCCAGGCCAGCGCGTGCTCGCGTCCGCCGGAGCCGATCAAAAGGATGTTCATGAATGAAGATTTGAACCGACGTTTGTGCTACGGAGAATAGGGTTTAGCATGATGTCAAACTGCCGCAACAGATTCGAAAATAGATGAAAAAAGGCGTCGCCGAAGTCCTGCCCAACTCGCAGGAATATACGGTTTCCGAACTATCCAGCGCACTCAAGCGGACGGTCGAGAGTGCCTATGAGCACGTGCGCGTCCGCGGCGAAATTTCCGGCTTTCGCGGACCGCATTCCTCCGGCCATTGCTATTTTGCGCTGAAAGATGACAGCGCAAAGATCGAGGCGGTGATTTGGAAAGGTGTCCACGGCAAGATGAAATTCAAGCCGCAAGAGGGCTTGGAGATTATCGCCACCGGCAAGCTTACGACCTACCCCGGCTCATCCAAATACCAGATCGTGATCGAAGCCATCGAGCCGGCCGGTGTGGGAGCACTGATGGCGCTGATGGAAGAGCGCAAGAAAAAGCTTGCCGCCGAAGGCCTGTTCGACGAAGCGCGTAAACAATTGCTGCCTTGGCTGCCGGAAGTGATTGGTGTCATCACGTCTCCGACCGGCGCTGTGATCCGTGATATTTTGCATCGGCTTGAAGATCGATTTCCACGTCGCGTACTGGTCTGGCCCGTGCGCGTACAGGGTGAAGGTTCAGCCGAACAAATCGCGGCGGCAATCCATGGCTTCAATGCGTTGCCCGAGAAAGGCAAAATTCCGCGCCCGGATCTGCTGATCGTTGCGCGCGGCGGCGGCTCGCTCGAAGACCTTTGGTCGTTCAACGAAGAAGTTGTGGTTCGAGCCGCCGCCGAAAGTATGATTCCGCTGATTTCGGCGGTCGGCCATGAGACCGACGTGACGTTGATAGATTTTGCTGCCGACAAACGCGCGCCGACACCGACGGCCGCCGCCGAGATGGCGGTGCCCGTCCGTGCTGAACTTGCCGTCGAGGTCACAAGCCTTGCCCGACAAGCCTTCGCCGGCTGGAAACGCGCGCAGGAACATCGTCGAAGCGAATTTCGCGGCACGGCGCGCGCGCTGCCGAAACCCGCTGACCTTCTCAACATCCCGCGCCAACGTCTCGATCGCGCCGCGGCCCAATTGCCGCGCGCACTTCGCGCCAACGCACATATCTATGAACGCCGTCTGTCGGCCATCGGCGGACGGCTAACGAAGAAAATTCTCAAAACTCGGATCGCGAATGCGCGGGAGCATGTCCAAAGACTTGGAGAGACAGGGCGGCGCGCCAGCAAGCGCTGGATGGAACAGCGTCGAACGCGCCTTGATCATGTGGAGCAGCTTCTAAAAGCCTTCTCTTACAAAGGCGTTCTTGCGAGAGGTTTTGCGCTGGTACGTGACGCCGATGGATCAACGCTTCGCCGGGCCGCCAGCGTGGGTGTCGGCCAGCGCATCAGTATCGAATTCGCCGATGGCCGTATAGGCGCGACCTCCGACGCGGAAGGGGCCGCCCCGCCAAAACCGAAAGAATCTATAAATCCCAAGTCCGCGGCGAAACGCACCGCAGATTCAGGCGCCAAGAAAGTTCAGGGCGACTTGTTCTAGAAGCCCACAGGGGTTTCGCACTTCAATCCGAGGTCTTATATTCAGAACGCGCGGCGCGAATGTCGCGACGCTAAGGAATAGTTTCTTGCTCAATAAATTCGGACCATCCGGCCACGGTGAAGCGCAGGTCGAATACCTCGACGGCGACTTTCGTGTCACGTCTCCTGGCTCTTATGTACGCTGTGCAATTACCGGTGAGCACATTCCGCTGGACGATCTGAAATACTGGAGCGTGGACCGGCAGGAAGCCTACGCGACGCCGGAGGCCGTGTTGTCACGGCATTACCCAGGCGCAGTCAAAACTCAGTCCTGACTTTTGAAAATCCTGTTCCGGGAGTCAGCGAGACTCTTCACCGCAAGACTGCGCAGTTGTTCCTCATCGTCAAATTCCAGCGTGACTTCCAGCGTTGCGATCTCATTTGCAGAATGAGCCAAGCGCGCATCGCTGCGAATGCGGGCCATATCCTTTTCAGTCGTCACCAATTTCAGCGACTTCGCCACCGCATTTGTCAGGAGGCTTTCGATCTGAGTGGCTGAGAAAACATGATGATCGGCAAACCGTCTTTCCTCGACCACATTCACACCATTGGCACGCAACGTCGAAAAGAAGCGTCCCGGATCGCCAATTCCGGCGAATGCCATGACGCGCTGACCGCGAAGCGGCGCCACTGATTTCGGATCCGCTTTCAAAGCAGCCTGCAAAACATGCACGCCACGCTGCTTCAGTGCATCGGCAACGCCATCCGCCCCGCGTCCTTCACCGACGACGATCAGAGCATCGGTGCGCAAAGTCTGCGCCGACAACGGCGCGCGCAGTGGGCCCGCAGGGAAGACCTGACCATTGCCGACACCTCGCGTCGCGTCGATCACAATCAAGGATAAATCCTTTGTGAGTGTCGGATTCTGAAAGCCATCATCGAGCAGGATGACGCTTGCGCCTTCTGACTTTGCAAGCGCCGCGCCGGCGACTCGACCGCGAGACACCACGACCGGAACACGAAACGACATCATCAGAGGCTCGTCGCCGATATCTAGCGCGCTATGGAAGCCTGGCTGAACCCGGACGGGTCCATGCAATCGTCCGCCGTACCCGCGGCTGACGACAAAAGGTGTTTCGCCTGATGCACGAAGAATCTGCGCAAGCTTTATCGTTGCCGGGGTCTTGCCTGCACCCCCGACGTGGTAGTGGCCGATGCAGATCACCGGAATGCCCACGCTGCGACCCTTACGCCCCATACGCCATGCCGTCGCCGCGCCATAGATTGCGCCGAGCGGCGACAGAAGGCGCGACATCAGCGAGGGTGGCCGATACCAGAAGGCCGGCTCACGCATCGATGCCTTCTCCTTCCAGTCGAAGCTGCAACAGATAGGGCTCCAGTGCAGCAAGCGTCTTTTCGAGGGCACCTCCAAGGCGCTCGACAACCTGCTCTGCGGCCTGCGTCGCCCGCTGCCTTCCAATCGGATTCGCCAGCATATACCCCAGCGACTTTACGAAATCCTCGTCGTTAAATGTCGCCAAAGCACCGCCAGCTTCATTCAGGGTTTCATATATTTCGGAAAAATTGAACACATGCGGACCATGCAGAACGGCTGCGCCAAGCTTGATCGCCTCGATCGGATTTTGTCCGCCATGTTCGACCAGAGAGCCACCCATGAAGGCAACAGGAGCAAGGCGATAAAACAATCCCAACTCCCCCATGGTGTCGGCAACATAAATCTCAGTTGTGCCGGATGGCATCTGATCCTGCGAGCGCAACGCCACCTGCACGCCAGCCGCCGCCAACATGCGGGCGATTGCGACTCCGCGCTTCGGATGGCGCGGAACGATGATGCCGAGCAAAGCTGGGAAATGACCTGCCAACCTGCGATAGGCATCGAGCACAATCTCTTCCTCGCCGGGATGAGTCGATGCCGCGACAAAAATCATACGGCGTTGTGTCACGGCCTTAAGTCGCTCGAGTTTTCGTGCGTCGGCCGCCGGCGGTGCCACATCGAGCTTCAGGTTGCCAGATGTCATGACGTTGGGACTTCCAAGTGCCGCAAAGCGTTCGGCGTCCAAATCGGATTGAGCGAGACACAGGTCGAAACAGTCCAACAAACGCGCAATCGTGTGACGAAATCGCATCCAGCGAGGGAACGAACGCGGCGACATGCGGGCGTTGATGAGGGCCATTGGAATGCGGCGTTCTGAAGTTGCAACGATCAGATTCGGCCACAGGTCGGATTCGATGAAGATCGCCAAACCGGGTTGCCAATATTCGAGAAAAGTCTCGACAAAACGCGGCACGTCGAACGGGACGTATTGATGGATCACATCGTCGGGGAAACGGCGCTCAACCATCGCTGCCGCAGTGACCGTTCCGGATGTCAGAAGAATCCGAATGCCAAGTGCGCGCAGCCTCTCTATCAGTTCCGCCGCCGCCAGAACTTCACCGACGCTCGCGCCGTGAATCCAGATTAGTGATCCCGCCGGACGGTCCGCCGTTGGAATTCCGCGACGCTCGTCGATCCGCGCCGGATCTTCCTTCCCTTGCCTCAAGCGCCTGCTGATCATCGCGCCGTATAGAGGTGTCGCTAGAGTGGACAATCTCCGGTAAAGGCGCAGGGTGATCGGCAGCGCGCTAGGCATGGACGCCCTCGTCAGGGCGACCGACAATCGCATAGGCGCGACGCGTCAGTGTATTCAAATCGTTTTCAAGCCTGACGCGCAAAACTTCCATCGCCGCCTCGTCTGCATCGCGAGGCACTTTGATCACATCACTACCGGCTATAACGCCACGCCCGAAAGGCAAATGAATGACCGAGCGGTCCCAATTATTCAACCGCTTGAAACGACTGGTGGCAATCGCGACAGGCAGGATCGGTCGACCCGATTCGCGGGCGAGCATGATGATCCCCAATCCTGCCTTGCGCGAAACCTTCGGCACGTCTGCCGTGAGTGCCATGTTGATACGCTCATCCAGGACTTTCAGCATCGCTTTGAACGCAGCGACGCCGCCCTTGCGATGAAAAGAATTGCCGTGGTCGCCGGATCCGCGAACGGTGCCCACATCAAGCCTCTCGGCGGCAATCGCATTGATCTCACCATCGCGATGGCGCGACACCAGAACCTTGGCCGGATATTTTTTGCGCTTCAGAAACGGCATCATGAAATGCTGTCCGTGCCAGAAAGCGACGATGACCGGCATTTCCGGCTCAATGCGCTCGTAGATATTCGGCGGGTCGTAAGTGAAACTGTTAGTCCACCAGACCAGCCGCAGAAATTCCGCCGCGATGAACCCCGCAGTGTGCTGGACCCAACTGGTCCGACCCAATTCTCTAATCGTAAATTTCAACGTGCAGTCTTCGTATCGAGAGCAGGATCGAGCAGCCGATGAAGATGGACGATAAAATAACGCATATGGGCGTTGTCCACCGATTGTTGGGCCTTTGCCTTCCATGCCGCATAAGCGGTCGCATAGTTTGGAAACAGACCGACGACTTCGACCTTGTCGAGATCTTTGAATGTTACGTGGTCGAGGTCGAGCAGTTCGCCGCCAATGACAAGATGAAGCAATTGCTGTTGTACAGTTTCAGACATGAACCGAATTCCCAGATCGACAGCCGGCGGCTCAAGTTAAGCACCAATTCGGCGAGCCAGCATCAATAGACAGGATGCTCACGAAAATGCTCAACGATGTACCTGTGGCGCGCGCTTCCTGCCGCAACCAGTAACCCATGGCGGACATCGACGCTGTTGTAGACCAGAGGCGCCCCCGCCAGCGTGGTCATCTCCCCATCCGCTTCGTGCACGATTAAATCGGCTGCCGCAAGGTCCCAATCCCGGCTGTTTCCGCCTGCGAAAGCCGCATCCAATGTACCCTCGCCGACCCTTGCGAGCCGCAGCGCCAACGAACCGATGCGGGGGTGAAGACCTTCGCCCTCCTTCATACCGCCGAGACGCTCGATCAGAGGCTTAGGTCCGGCAATTTTCGGAAAACTGATCTCATCTCCGGGCGCTGCCGCAATGGGCGTGTCGTTGAGTTTGGATCCGCGCCCCTTGACCGCGGAGAAGAATTGTTCGCTGGCCGGTGCAAATACCACCGCTAGCAAAGGCGACCCATTTCCCACCAAAGCAATGCTGACGGACCAATCCGGTTGGTGGGCCAAGTAGGCACGCGTGCCGTCAATCGGATCGACAATCCACGTTAGCGCTTTTCCGATCCGTTCAGGATCATCGACGCTTTCCTCTGAAAGCCAACCATATTCGGGGGTCGCACTGCGGAGACGTTTCTCGATCAGATCGTTGACCGCTATATCGGCCTCGGAGACCGGCGACGACGTGCCTTTGGTCCAAGTTTTCAGTTCCGTGCGGAACATTTGAAGCGCAAGCGCACCTGCCTCGCGCGCAGTTTCGGCCAGA
>JAPLPA010000414.1:0-2436 GCA_026400415.1 Afipia sp.
GCCGTATGGAAGGCCGGGGATTTTACGGACCTTCGAGCGGCAACCGTGCCTTCGACGACTACCGCATGGAGACGCTTCAGCGTCTCGAGGCCGAGCAGACCGAGTTCAAGGATTTTCTCGATCGCCTGCGCCACGCCAAGGACAAGCAGGAGTTCGACGAGTTCATGGCGCAGCACAAGCCGCGCCCAACGCCGCCGAACGAACAGGCCCAAGGCTAAACAAGGGCTGAAGCCAGCTCACGGTCGCAAGATCGAAACGCCCGCCTTCTCAGGTGGGCGTTTTTCGTTGTGATGGCCACCGGATCAAACCGCAAAAAGCTGCTTTAGTAACTTCGCCTTAACCATGATTAGCGTTTGGTTATAGGGACAAACGGCGCTGTCAGCCCTCGTTTTGACACGTTGGCACGGGATTTTGAGTTTGGCCTTGGGACGGGCCATCCCATGCGACATGAGATCGGAACCGGGCGATCGGCAGCGTCGGCATTTATGCTGCGGCTGTGTACCGCGGGTGGGTGCGTCGATCGTGCATGAATTTTCAGGGATACCCGCATTGAGAGGATACCGATCATGAATCCAGCGGAAGTGGCGCAGTCCGCCCTGCCGTTGGCCTCTGCCGACGTCTCGCTGATCTCGCTATTCCTTCAGGCTCATCTCGTCGTGAAGACCGTGATGCTCGGGCTTCTGGCTTGCTCGGTCTGGGTGTGGGCCATCGCTATCGACAAGATTTTTCTTTACGCGCGGACCAAGAAAGCGATGGATCGGTTCGAACAGGCATTCTGGTCGGGCCAGTCCATCGATGAATTGTACCGGACGCTCGCGGCGAAGCCGACGCATTCGATGGCAGCGCTGTTCGTCGCCGCGATGCGCGAATGGAAGCGGTCGTTTGAAAGTCAGTCACGGTCCTTCGCTGGACTTCAGATGCGGATCGACAAGGTGATGAGCGTCTCGATTGCGCGGGAGATCGAACGACTGGACCGCCGTCTTCTGGTTCTTGCGACTGTCGGCTCGGCTAGCCCCTTCGTCGGTCTGTTCGGAACGGTCTGGGGCATTATGTCGAGCTTTCAATCGATCGCAGCCTCCAAGAATACCTCGCTTGCGGTGGTTGCCCCCGGCATTGCGGAAGCGCTTTTTGCCACCGCAATCGGTCTTATCGCCGCAATTCCTGCCACTATTTTCTACAATAAATTCACATCCGAGGTGAACAGTCAGGCTCAGCGGCTTGAAGGGTTTGCCGATGAATTTTCCGCCATCCTGTCACGCCAGATCGATGAGCGTGCTTGAGAGGTTAGTTCAGTGAGCACCAATGTCTTGAGCGAAACCCTAAGGTGCCTGTCATGGCAATGAACATGGGCGGCGGCTCCAGCGGCGGCGGGCGGCGGCGCTATCGCCGCGCCAACGTGATGGCTGAGATCAACGTCACGCCAATGGTGGACGTAATGCTGGTGCTGCTTATCATCTTCATGGTGTCGGCGCCGCTGCTGACGGTTGGTGTGCCGCTCGATCTGCCACAGACGGCTGCGAAGAGCCTTGATCAGGACAAGGAACCGCTGACGGTCTCCGTCCAACTCACCGGCAAAGTATTTCTAAACAACACAGAAATTCCGGTCGAAGAGCTGGTAGCGAGGCTCAAGGCCGTTACCGACGCGCGCGGTGGTGCGGACGAGCGCATTTTTGTGCGCGGCGACACCAAGGTTGATTACGGTTCGGTGATGCGCGTGATGGGGCGTCTGTCGGCTGCAGGATTCAAACGCGTCGCTCTCGTGACCGAGGTCGAACAGGGAACCTGATCGTGAAGATCGACAAGACAATCGCAGCGTCTGTCGCCCTGCACGTCATCGTGATTGGCTGGGGCCTGGTCTCGTTTTCGACCAAGGCTTTCGACACGATGCCGGAAGATTCTCTTCCCGTGGATATCATTTCCGCCGATCAATTTGCGAAAGTCACCGCCGGCATGAAGACCGGCAAGAAGGAAAATCCAAAGCCGCTGGTCGAGAAGGTCGCTGAAGCAAAGCCCGTCGATGATGCCGTCGGCAAGGTCACGGAGAAGCCGCCAGTCGTGACGGATGCCGCACCGCCGCCTCCGCCCAAGCCGGTCGAAAAACCTGTTGAGAAGAAACCGGAGCCGCCGAAGCCGGTTGCCGAAGACAAACCCAAAGATGAACCGAAGCCAACTGAGAAGCAGGAGCAACCGAAGGTCGATCCTATCGCCGAAGCTTTGAAGAAGGACGAGAGCAAAAAGCCTCCGCCGCCCAAGCCGCAAGCGAAAGCGACGCCGCCGCAGCCGCCGAAGCCGAAGCAGGAGCGGGTGTTCGACGCTTCCAAAATGGCCGCGTTGCTCGACAAGCGCGATCCGTCCCGCGCGGCGATCACAGGCGAGACGATCAATGCAAATGCCGCATTAGGAACCGCAAAGGGCAAAGCTGCCGATAATTCCGCG
>JAPLPA010000414.1:2448-6097 GCA_026400415.1 Afipia sp.
AAGTCGCAGGTCGAACGTTGCTGGAAAAAACCTTATGGTGGCATCGAGGCGCAGCAAATCGAAACCAGTTTCACTATCAAGCTAAAGCGCGACGGCTCGCTCGAGGCGATGCCAGTGCCGTTGCCTGGAAGTTCGAGTCAATATTTTCGCGTTTATCAGGAGAGCGCGATGCGCGCGATCATCGAATGTCAGCCGTATAAACTGCCCGAGGCTTATTTTGACGAATGGAAATTCTTCGAACCGGTTTTCACGGAAAAATTTTCGTGACGATGATCTAGCGGCGAATTCGCCAGAATGAAGTTTACATGCCAATGCGCCATGACGATGAAATGCAAATCATGAACTCAAAACGGGATTTCTCAGTTACGCGCCGACGTATCATAACGGGCGCCGCTTCAGGACTGCTGATGGCTGGACCTATCAGCAAAGCGGTGGCGCAGGCGCGCGTCACCGTTACCGAGGGCAATTTCCAGCCGATCCCGATTGCTATTCCGAATTTCGTTCCCGGCACACAGAGCGACGGCGAAGTCTCTAACGGCATAGCGCAGGTCATCACAAATAACTTGAAGCGCAGTGGATTGTTTGCGCCCATCGATCAGGCGGCCTTCATCGAGCGCATCGCGAATGTCGATGCCGCGCCGCAATTTGCAAACTGGCGCGCCATCAATGCGCAGGCACTGGTCACTGGGCGCGCCACGCGACAGGGCGACGGCCGTCTGAAGGCGGAATTTCGTTTATGGGACGTCCCCGCCGCGCAGCAGCTGACGGGTCAGCAATATTTTACTGCTCCGGAGTCTTGGAGACGTATTGCGCACATCATCTCAGATCAGATTTACGAACGGCTCACCGGCGAAAAGGGTTACTTCGACAGTCGTGTCGTCTTCATCGACGAAACCGGTCCCAAGGAACGTCGCGTCAAGCGGCTCGCCATGATGGATCAGGACGGTGCGAATGTGCGTTATCTCACGCGCGGCGCGGATCTTGTGATTACACCGCGGTTCTCGCCGTCCACGCAAGAGATCACCTACATGGAATACGGACAGGGCGATCCACGCGTCTATCTGTTCAACGTTGAAACAGGGCAGCGTGAAATTGTCGGCAACTTTCCCGGCATGTCGTTTTCACCGCGATTTTCGCCCGATGGCCAGCGCATCATCATGAGTCTGCAACAGGGCGGAAATTCAAATCTGTTCGTAATGGACCTGCGCTCGAAATCGACGACTCGCCTGACCGACACCCCAGCCATCGATACGTCGCCCTCTTATGCTCCAGATGGCGCACGAATCTGTTTCGAGTCCGATCGTGGCGGCAAGCCACAGATTTATGTGATGGGTGCGAATGGTGGCGCGGCTCAACGCATTTCGTTCGGGGAAGGAAGTTACTCGACGCCGGTGTGGTCACCGCGGGGCGACTACATTGCATTTACCAAGCAGGGTGGCGGCCAGTTTTCCATCGGCATAATCAAGCCGGACGGGTCGGGCGAACGCATTCTCACCTCGGGGTTTCACAATGAAGGCCCGACCTTTGCGCCGAATGGCCGCGTCGTGATGTTTTTCCGCGAGGCGGGCGGCGGTGGCGGGCCCTCGCTCTTTACGGTCGATATTTCGGGGCGCAACGAACAGAAGCAACCAACGCCGGGTTTTGCGTCCGATCCCGCATGGTCGCCACTGCTTTCGTAAATGAAGTGTTAAGACGCATGATGGTTCCATCGGCAACGGCAGGCAAGGCTTGCCTAGTGCGCTGATTTTAGGCGCAGAATTCGATTTTTGCAGGCAATGAAAAACATCTCGGTAACGATGTTCGCTCAGAAAGGCTTCATCTGCTGCAGGTAACACTTGGCGCTGATTTTCCGAAATTCGCGCCGAGTCGAAATTGATCGAATCCGAATCTAAGCAGCAGGGCGATGTAACTCTGACGCCGTCGATTTACGCGGCGCTGGTCGATTCGCTGTTTCAAAATCCGGCACCGATGCTCGCCGGCGCGATTTGCGCTGGTGCTGCGGCTTTGATGACCGCGCTGAAAACCGGCAACTCAATGCTGTGGCCATGCGCGTTGCTGATCGTCGTCGTCGGCGTTCTCCGCGCGATGCAGATGAGCCGGTACGAAAAGCGCAAAACCGCTCTGAAGCCTGCCGAAGCCATACAGTGGGAACGCCGTTATTTGGTCGGTGGCGCGATTTACGCGGGCACACTTGGGGTCTGGTGTTTGATCGTTCTGCTTGGCAGTAACGATCCTGTCGCGCATATGCTTTGCACCGCCGTTACGGTCGCCTATACGGCGGCTGGCGCAGGACGAACCTACGGTCGCCCCATCATTTCGCAAATGCAGGTCTTGCTTGCGTGCGGTCCAATGGCGCTCGCGCTCGCTATACATGGCGACATCTACTACATCGGGTTCGCTCTGCTGAACGTGCTGTTCTTTCTGGGCTTGCGGCGCATCACATACAGCCTTCAGCAAATTTATGTAAAAGCTCTCGTGGCGACCGAGCGCGTTGCTTCCATCGCCAGTCAGTTCGACACCGCTTTGAACAACATGCCAAACGGGTTGTGCATGTTTGCAGCCGACGGGCATCTTGCAGTCATCAATAATCGGTTCACGCAGATGATGGGCGTGTGCAGCGATCTTGTCAGCCGGCAGGCGAGTGTCCGTGATGTCGTTTCTGCCTGCGTCAGCGCAGGGACCTTGTCCAAAGCCAGCGCCGCAACGATCGTTTCCGGGATTGAGGGTTCTCAGGCGGCGGAAATCACGACGCTTAATTCTGGCGGAGATGTTGAGCGGGCGCTTTCCTGGAAATTGCAACCGATGGCGGGCGGCGGTGTTGTTGTGCTTCTCGAGGACATCACCGAACGCCGGAATACGGAAGCGCGTATCAGCCACATGGCGCGCTTCGATGAACTGACTGGGCTGCCGAACCGGGTGAGCTTCCGCGACGAGATCGAACGGCAGCTGAAAAGCTTGTCCGCCGATGCGCCTCAATCTGCCTTGTTATTTATCGATCTTGATCAATTTAAGCAGGTCAACGATACGCTTGGTCATCCGTGTGGTGACAAATTGCTCGGCCTGGTAACTGAGCGTCTTCGCCATATGCTACGACCTCAGGATTTCGTAGCGCGTTTCGGCGGCGACGAGTTCGTGGTTTTCCAGCGCGACATTCATTCGAAGGACGATGCTGCAGGATTGGCGCGTCGGATCGTCGAAGGCCTGAGCGAACGCTATGAAGTCGACAAACACCTGATCGAGATCGGCGCCAGCATCGGTATCGCGATCACGACACCGGGCGTCAGCGCCGATGTTCTCCTTAAGAACGCCGACATGGCGCTATATCGCGCCAAGGCCGACGGCCGTGGCACGTTCTGCTTCTTCCGCGAAGAAATGGCGCAGACGGTTGAGGCGCGCCGCGTGCTCGAACTCGATTTACGCAAGGCGCTGGCCAATGAAGAATTCGAACTCTTCTATCAGCCGCTCGTCAATTTAAAGTCGGGTCGGATTTCAACATGCGAGGCGTTGCTACGCTGGAATCATCCGGTGCGTGGCGCGGTGTCGCCGGCTGACATTATTCCGGTGGTAGAGGACATGGGCCTAATCGTCGATCTGGGCCGCTGGATTCTTCGCAAGGCCTGCATGGAGTGCATGAAGTGGCCGGAAGGCG
>JAPLPA010000033.1 GCA_026400415.1 Afipia sp.
AAGCACAGAAATCCACTAAAAATCTCTAATGCACTCAGCTGTGTGTTTCAAGAATACACAAAACTCTGCGTGGCTTCCGTGATGCATAACCGTTCGCCTGGCATTCATTAGTTCTCACTCTTCAGCGAATTCTTCAACGTGAAATATTTCTTACGGCTGTGATCCGATATCAATTGCCGCTCGTATGAAATTACGAGGTCGATAATTCGTCCGCAAAGACGCATCAGTGCCCTCAATGCCCAAGCCACCATTCCTGCGTGGCGATGGGCGGAGCCCCTATAATCATTGAAAGACGGTTCACGATGAAGATTCTTACCATTCTAACCTTGGTATCGCTAACAGCCGTTCCGGCCATCGGCGCGGAATCGACAATCGAGATGCTCAACTCTAAGAACGGCGAAAATCTCGTTTTCTCGGAGAAATTCACCAAAATCGCCAAGGGTGACGCGGTTACGTTCAAGGCAACTAAGCCTGGGCATAATGCGGAATTTATCCCGGGAGGATTCCCACAGGGTGCCGAAGAACTGCGCGGTCAAGTGGGTAAGGACATTGAGTACACGTTCAAGATTCCAGGAGTATATTTGGTCCGATGCGCGCCTCACTACGGAATGGGCATGGTGGCAGTCATCGAAGTGGATGACCTGTCAAACTTGGATCAGGTTAAGCAGGTTTACTTGCCAAGTAAGGTACGAGCGATCGTGGACGAACAATTAAAAAAGGCTCAGATGTAATTTATCGATTCGCGGGGCGGTTCAACGCCGCTCCGCAGTCTTACTAGTTGAGCTTCAAACCTTCATCCCCGCAATCGACCTCTATTTTGAAATTAGAAAACACATGACGTTCCAACAAGTGGAAACTCTGCGAGCTGGTCCGGATGACGAAGGTCATTTCGGCATCTTTGGCGGCCGATTTGTACCGGAAACTCTTATGCCGCTACTTCTTGAGCTTGAAGCCGCTTATGCTCAAGCACGTAAAGATCCTGAATTTAAGAGTGAGCTAGAAAATTATCTCACCAACTATGTCGGTCGACCAAGCCCACTCTACTTCGCCGAGAGGATGACAGAGCATCTGAATGGCGCAAAAATTTACTTCAAGCGTGACGAGCTCAATCATACTGGCGCACACAAGATCAACAACGTGCTCGGCCAAATCCTGATTGCAATTCGGATGGGTAAGAAGCGAATTATTGCTGAGACCGGGGCGGGTATGCACGGCGTTGCGACAGCTACTCTTTGCGCGCGCTTTGGACTTGAATGCGTTGTCTATATGGGTTCGCTCGATATTGCCCGGCAGCAACCAAACGTCCTCCGGATGAAAATGCTTGGTGCAGATATTCGTTCGGTCGATTCCGGATCCAAAACGCTGAAAGACGCAATGAATGAGGCTTTGCGTGACTGGGTCTCAAATGTCGAAAATACATTCTACTGCATCGGTACTGTCGCCGGTCCTCATCCCTACCCGGTCATGGTTCGTGATTTCCAATGCGTGATTGGCAGAGAAACACGAGAGCAGATGATGCTCGCGGAGGGGCGGCTACCAGATTCCTTGATCGCGTGTATCGGGGGCGGCTCGAATGCAATCGGCCTATTCCATCCATTTCTCGATGAACCCACGGTCGAGATGTACGGTGTTGAGGCCGCTGGTCATGGACTTGCCAGTGGCTTACATGCGGCATCTATCAATGAGGGGCGCCCAGGCGTGCTCCACGGGAATCTCACCTATCTCCTGATGGACAACGAAGGGCAGATTGAAGATGTGCATTCAATTTCGGCCGGCCTTGATTATCCGGGCGTCGGGCCAGAGCACGCTTGGTTGAATTCCGTTGGTCGAGTGAATTACATCTCTGCCACAGATGCGGAAGCTATTTCAGCGTTGAGACTTTGCGCCAAGTTGGAAGGAATTATTCCTGCACTCGAGCCCGCACATGCGTTGGCTAAGATTATCGAATTGGCACCAACAAAAGCCAAAGATCATTTGATGGTCGTCAACTTGTGCGGCCGAGGCGACAAAGACCTGGCGACCATCTCGGACTACATAGCGACAAAATGTTCTTAATCGCAAATCATTGAGCTAACATTTGGATCTCACGAAATTAGATAAAAGAATAAGCAGAGTACCGCGAGCCGCGGCCTGGCTTGGGGGCCTCGGACTATTGCCGTTTGTTATTTGTTCATCTGCATTATTTGTCGGAAATGGTGATCTAACATCTCGGGCATCAATCGCTCTAGTCACCTATGGGGCCATCATACTCTCGTTCCTGGGCGGCATTCATTGGGGGCTTGCAATCGACGCGGAATCTAAGACTGGGCGCAATATAGCAAGCTGGCTTGTTTTGAGCGTAAGCCCATCTCTTGTCGCTTGGGCGGCGCTGCTGGTTCCCACTAAAATTGGATGCTTGGTGCTTGCTGCCGCCCTGGTGGCGATGCTTTGGGTTGACGTCTTGGCGACACGGGCGAGGAAAACACCGCCGTGGTATCCGAAGCTAAGATTGCCGCTGTCACTCGCGGCGACATCCGCAGTTTTGGTCGGAAGCCTGATGTAGTTTCCCCATCAATTTAACCGCTAGGTCAGTGATCCAGGGGCTTTTGACCGTCGTAAAGATAGTGAGAGTCGGAGGCTTCAATGCGAACACGAACAAGAGATTTTCCAGGCACAGATACGGAAACTAACCGTCGGTTGACTGAAGATGTTGCGCACGACGAAGCGACCATCATAAACGGCCTGATCGAAATACGGCGAAAAAATCAGATCAGCTTTGAAGTAATCGGTTTTCTTCTAGGCTCAGACGCCAGTCTTATTTCTCGAAATCTAAGGGGGCAAGGCGTCACCCTCACAAACTTCTTGAGAATTGCGAGGGCTCTTGGATATCGCTGTCGAGTGAGCTTTGAGAAAGCAGATGCTGGAGAATTAGACGCTGCGGCAATCGCAAATTTACAAATAACGTCCCACAAAGTCATAAATCCAAGGCAGCCGCTGGGATCCTAGAAATCCCAAAGGGTGCGAGCAATATATCGAATATTGCACCGAAAAAACGACAAGTTTCGATCGGATCAGCTACGGCGATTTTTCTGCTTTCTTGTGTGATCCAATTCCGCATTCAACTCGTGAGCAATGCTACCTGGGCGCCATTTCGCCCCCGTTGCCCCGGGGAAAAACCCCGGTCGATGTACCCCCTCGACCGGGGCAATTACTTGACGGATGCGACACATCAAAGATCCGACTGATAAAATCGCTGCAGTCGACCTAACCACGCGAGATAAGGAAAGCAGTTTTGACCATTCAGACCCAAAACTTTCTTGCTCCCTCTAATGAAATGCCGTCTCGCGAAGAAGCCGAAGCTGCGTTTCGGACGATTATCCGTTGGGCCGGGGACAACCCGGACAGACCAGGCTTGTTGGAAACTCCGGCCAGAGCTGCCCGCGCGTTCAGAGAGTATTTCGCCGGTTACGAACAAGAGCCCTTGGCGATACTAAACAAAACATTCGACGAAACTGCCGGATACGAAGAGATGGTGACACTCGGTCCCGTATCCTTTGAAAGTCATTGCGAGCATCACCTTGCGCCAATCATCGGCCATGCATGGGTGGCTTATGTTCCAAACGGTCGCGTTGTCGGAATTTCAAAACTTGCACGAGTTGTCGAAGCTTATGCAAAGCGGCTCCAAATTCAGGAAAGAATGACGTCTGAGATCGCTACCGCTGTCCAACATGTTTTAAAACCTCAGGGCGTGGGGGTCGTTATCAAGGCGGCACATCACTGTCTATCGAGCCGCGGCATCCATAAAGTCGGATCAAAAATGACGACGAGCTGCATGCTCGGTTGCTTTCGCGATAACCCATCCACTCGCCAAGAATTCTTGGCGCTGACCGAACAATGAAAGCCAATGGAATTGCAATGTTAGCGACCAACTGGCATCGACAATCATACTGGTCAAACGCGAACACAAATTTGTTCAATTGTTCACCCCTAAAGGTGCTATCCAAGATAACGCTTGATGTCGCATTTCCAATATTTGCTTTCGAGCCAGCAAACTCTGGGAGCAAGCTTGAGGAAGTAATGGTCACTGAAAGATCTCTATCTGCTGACCCTAGAGCAAACGCGAAATTATTCGCCGAATGCATCCAGAAAATCGCAAGTAACCGCGATGGAGATGCTTTTGATACGCTGTTTCGATATTACGCGCCCCGTGTCAAATCCTATTGTCTTCGGCTAGGCGCCGACGCTTCGAGTGCTGAAGAGGTGACTCAGGAAGCAATGGTCTTAGTCTGGAGGAATGCAGACCAATACAAATCATCGCTGGCGTCTGCCTCCACTTGGATTTTTACGATTGCAAGAAATCTAAGCATAGACCGCTTTCGTAAGAGCCGACGGCCGCAATTTGATCCGAATGATCCACTGTTTGTGCCCGATGGCGAACAGACGCCAGACACTTTGATTGAACGGATTCAGACAGAAGAAAACGTCCGCAAAATAATGGATACACTTTCGTCAAACGAAAGAAACGTATTGATGCTTTCGTTCTATGAGAATTTATCCCACGGCGAAATTTCAAAACAAC
>JAPLPA010000073.1:0-8488 GCA_026400415.1 Afipia sp.
GGGTCCAGGCTGTGTGAAAACGCCCCTCGATGATATAATTCCTCCGCGATTTGGCTGGAGGATTCGATGGCGCGCTTTGTCGTTGGCGATGACCGCGGTCAGAGCATTTTATTTCCCGAGCGGTTAGATGACTATTTAGGCGAAGATAATCCGGTCCGGGCGATCGATGTCTTTGTCGACGAGCTTGATCTAGGCAGGCTCGGCTTTGGCGGCGTTGAGCCGGAGGCGACAGGAAGACCGGCCTATCACCCGGCGACGTTGCTGAAGATCTATGTGTACGGATACCTCAATCGGGTGCAATCGAGCCGGCGCCTGGAGCGGGAATGCCAACGCAACGTCGAGTTGGTTTGGCTGACCGGCCGCCTGATGCCTGACTTCAAGACGATAGCTGATTTCCGGAAGGACAATGGCGCGGCTATTCGTGAGGTCTGCCGTGAGTTCGTGGTTCTATGCCGACGCCTTGAACTGTTCAGCGAGGCAAGCGTTGCGATCGATGGCAGCAAGTTCAAAGCCGTCAATACGCGAGACCGGAACTTTACGCAGGCCAAGATGCAGCGGCGGCTGGCGCAAATTGACGAGAGCATTGCCCGCTACCTCTCGCAGCTTGATAGCGCCGATCGCCAGGGGGAAGCGGTGCCGGAGGCCAAAATCACCCGGCTCAACGAGAAGATTGCGACGCTACGTCAGGAGATACAGCGCCTGAACCAATTGAACGCTCAGATGATGCAGACCGAAGACAAGCAGATATCGCTGACTGATCCCGATGCGCGCTCGATGGCCACGAGTGGCCGAGGCAGCGGGATGGTCGGGTACAATGTTCAAAGTGCCGTGGACACCAAGCATCATCTCATTGTTGCTCATGAGGTGACCAACGTTGGGTCTGACCGGAGCCAATTATCTGACATGACCGAGCGGGCGCGGGCAGCGATAGGGTCCGAGGCCATAGAGGCTGTGGCCGATCGCGGATACTATAGCGGCGAAGAAATTGTGGCCTGCGAGCAAGCTGGCATCACGGTCTATCTACCGAAGCCAATGACCTCGGGGCTCCACGCCAAAGGGCGCTTCGGCAAGCAGGATTTTGTCTATGTCGCCGCAGACGATGTCTATTTTTGTCCCGCTGGTGAACAGCTGCCCTATCGCTACACCAACGAAGAGGACGGCAAGACACTGCGGCGCTATTGGACCACCGCCTGCCAAGGCTGCGAACTGAAGAGCAAATGCACCACGGGCAAAGAGCGCCGAATCTCACGTTGGGAGCACGAAGCCGTCCTTGAGACTGTGCAGGCGCGGCTCGATCGCAATCCGGACAAGATGCGCATCCGCCGCCAGACTGTCGAGCATCCATTCGGCACCATAAAATCGTGGATGGGAGCGACACACTTCCAGATGAAAACCCTCAAGAACGTAAACACCGAAATGGCGCTACACGTTCTGGCCTACAACATGAAACGGGTGATGCGCATTCTGGGCGTTGGCGGATTGATGGAAGCGATCCGCGCTTAAGAAAGGTCGCGCAAACCATCTTGTCGCGCTTGCACAATCACAAACATCTGCGTTTTTACACAGCCTGGGTCACTAGCTGACGCGCCCTGCTCCGCTTCGGATGTCCGTCCATACTCGGCAAGCAGACATCGATCAGCGACTCATCGCGTCCGCTTCGTGCCAACAGCAGACGCCATCTATTGGATGGCCGGATGCAAAAGCCCCGGATTTCTCCGGGGCTTTTGTTTGTCAGTTTGGCTTGTTTAGTATCTTGCGACGATTGGCCCGCCAAAGCGGTAATTCACGCGAGCCGTGATCATGTCGACATCCTGGCGAATGTCATCTTGCCGGGAGAACGCGACGACCGGCACGGTGTTGAACGTGATGTTGCGTTTGCCGAGGAAGAGATGATCGTATTCAACGCCGACTGACCAATTTGGAGCGAAGCCAAATTCGACACCTGTTCCGATTGCCCCGCCCCAGCGCGTCTCAGAAGCAGAGTCGAACGCGGTGCCGGTTGCACCAATGCCATTGTATTTTTCGTGCACGACAGCAGCGCCACCTTTAACGTAGCCCAGCATGTTGCTCCACGAATAACCAACCTGCCCGGTCATTAGTCCGATGCCATCCACCTTTGTTTGATTTGTTGCTGAAAATCCAAAAATAGGAACGGACGCGAGACTAAAATTCGATCCCTTGAGACTGGCCCAATCTCCCTGGCCCTCAATACCAAACACCCAGCTAGCGGACTGCCACCGATAACCGACTTGTCCGCCGACCAGACCACCCGTCGCGTTGTGGCATCCCTCCCCAAAGGCGGGCACAGTCGGTCCCCCAGGAGTACTCGTGTTGGTCCAACACTCGCGGCTCCAAGCGCCGCCACCGTTTATACCGATATATAAACCGCTCCAGTCGTACACCGCAGCAGCCACCGGCACAGGTGCCTTCGTGTATGTTCGCGCCGCAAGGTCTGCAGCAAAGGCGCTGCCCACACTCATCGCCAAGATTGTGAAAGAAAGGGGAAGTCTTTTCATAAAACCAGGTCCCTACTGATCAAACGAATGGGATTTTTACCAGTGTTTGATGGGTTCGGGTGTGACCGAGAAAACACAATTGCATGGTTTTGATACGGGCACTCGCAGGCAAGGCAGCCGCAGTCCGCTTGGGGTCGAATGCGGAAGCAACCTACTCTGCCTTATTAGTCCGCTTTTAGTCGGAAAGCCGACATCGACCCCCAAAACGAGCCGGCTGCGACAGCGACACGGGCCAAGTAAACACTCTTTAGTTTGCGGCCCCAAGCAAGAGATTCCATCAACAGGAGGCAGCGTTACGAAGTAACATTCTGTGAGAACTCGACAACGTTTGATGCCGATTCAACACCTTCAATAATGTCACGCAGCTTATTGTCCCACTTCACCAAGGCTACTCGCTTTTGTTCGGTCAAGTCTGTCCTAATGTAATGTCGAATAAGGACCCGGGTATTCTTGTTCCCGCTTTCGTGCCCGATCACTGCTGCCACGATCTCGTGATTCACTCCTGAGTTCACCAACTCCGTCGCCACTGTGCGCCGAAGGTCGTGGGTAACGAAATGGTTGAGCGGAATTCTTTTTCGGCGAGTAACAAGAGCGGAACCAATGTCATTGGACCCAAGACACTTCCCGGTGGCGTTTATAAAAAGCGGTCCCTTAAACTGCTTCTGGAGACGAGCCGTCAGAACTTCTCTCGCAAGTCCCACGATAGGTGTGACGCGCTGCTTCTTGTTTTTTGATCTAGTTGAAGGAAGTGTCCAGATCCAGCGAGATTGATCGATTTCGCTGACTTCAATGCCGGCGACCTCACCTATTCGCGCGCCTAGGCATAATTGCAGTCGAAGCGCGTCAACCATGTCTTGGGTCAAATCACAGACGGAAAGCCAGTTCCAAAATATTCGAATCTCTTGATATGAAAGAATTCGATCGCGAGTCCTGACTGAGCAAAATGATCTAAGGCCGGTGACCGGGTTGACGTCAAGAAAGTCTTGCGAGACCGCCCAAGAAAACATTGTGCTTATAAGTTGCCGTTGCTTCTCCGCCTCCCGAAACACGCCTCGATCGACGACCATGTTCAACAACAATCTAAGCTCTCGACGCTTGATGGAATCCGCAGGCCTATTCGCCAATGGGGCAAGAGCTTTTTTTAGTCTGACCCTGATCTCCCGTGCCGTGCGAAGCTTGGAAGTCACTCGAGAGGTGTATTCTTCAACCAATTCACCAATTGTGATGCGCGCCGCTGCAGCAATACGGGACTCCTTTTCTTCCTTTATCAGGTCTCGACCTGACTGAGCCGCTCGCGCAATGTGTCCCGATCTTTCCCTAGCCAATTCCAAAGGCGTGGTTGGAAAAGAGCCCAGCGACTTTCGCTTTATGATCCCGGCACCACGAATACGAACTGCGAACTCCCAGGTCTGCGACGCGAATCGAGAGCCCGGGACAACGCAAATCGGAGATACGGTAGGGGTTTGCATTAGGCTCTAGGCTCTCCACGAACCGCCGTGTGAGAACCAATTTTTGCAGCGGCCTTCCCGATCCATTCATGCGAAGTCTCCCTTGCTGTCGCAACGCCATCGCAACAAATCCGGCGACTGCTGGCGAACATCAACGCACTCAGGCAGAATATAAGGCGCTGAAGATGCTTGCAAATTCGTACGTTAACGAACGTTAGCGGATCATTGCGGATGCGATACAAAAGGCTGGATGCAGACATGGAGCGTACACATGCGCTCACCGCTGCAATTGTGGCATGACGCGGGGGCGCGCAGTTTCTTCACGCTCAACATTATCGTAGGCGGAAATGTTCTGACGGCGTTGGCCCACCCGATCCTGCTGGGTGACATGGCGTTGCAGACAATCAGACCGCTATTCGACATCAATGCGCCATCTTTCCTGCACAGCCAGTTCGCGAGCCTTCATATCGCGACCATTGCCGCAGGTTATCTCTCGACAGTTGTGGTGGGACTCATCGGATTATCGCGCCGCGGATTGCTGCACGAAGCCTGGGTTCTCACCCTGACACCGGTTTACTGGATTTACCTTTCGATCGCCGCGTGGCGGGCGCTATTCCAGTTGCTTCGCGATCCCCATCGCTGGGAAAAGACAGAACACGGTCTCGCTCGAAGTTCGCGTATCCTGACAGCGAAGATGGCATCGAAAAATGCGGCGATTGCCCGCACAAAATTCAGAGATATCGCTTGAGGTCTGCGGCAGATTCTTCGGGCTTTCGCTTGAGATCAAATGGCCGAACAAACTTTCCGTTGCGATCCATCAGATAGATCAACGCTGTGTGATCCATCGTATAGTCACCGTCTTTCAACGGAACTTTTTTCGCGTAGACACGATAGGCCGAAATGACTTTGGCGATCTCTTCCGGCGTGCCGGTTAACCCTTTAAGGGTTGGATCGAAACTCGACAGATAGTCTTTCATGGCCGCTGTTGTATCGCGCTCTGGGTCGACGGAGATAAAATACGCGTTGACCTTGCCGGCATCCGGGCCCATTGCGCGAAGCACTTCCGATATCTCAAAGAGCGACGTCGGACAAACATCTGGACAATGCGTGAAACCGAAAAAAATGATTGTCGGTTTGCCAAGCAGATTTTTATCCGTAACGGTCTGTCCGGACTGATCGGTCAATTGAAACGGGCCGCCAATCGCAGCGGGCTTGGTGACCCCGCCAAAACCGCCGATAAGCCAGAACGTCACCAGCAAACCGACCGCGAGGCTGGCGGCGAATGCGGCAATCACGGCCAGCGGCCGGGTGGTGCTGTCCATTGAAAACGATCCTTGAATTCCGGGACGGGAGCTTCGCTGAGCCCGCCTCAGTTAGCGCCGCAAATGCAGGTGGGCAAGCCACGGCTGCATCTCAGCCGATCACGTCTCGCTCAACTTACAAGGACGATGCTGGAGTTAGCCGCCTCAGCGCGACGGGTGGGACGATGCCTGAGCATCCATGTAACAAGGACGATACAGACCTGTCAGTTCACGCCCACGAAGGAAAATCATGTGGGTTTTGAGGCCGCCACGTTTCGCAATCCAGCTACGAATGGACGACGGATACATTTCATAGAGCATCCGGGTCGCCTCGTAATTCGTTACAGGCCGTCCGCCAGATCCGAAATCCCATGCCGCGTGAAACCCGAGATTGGCGCGCGATGTGACGCAAATCTTGTCGTGCGGCACGGCCCCAAGAACGATCGTGCAGGCTGACGCACACAATCCGTCAATCATCACGGTCTCGCCGGAGCTTTTGAGGCCTTGATATTTGTCGACGTAGGTTCCGATCCGACCTCCGCGATCTTCGGATATCCGAACGACCGCGTGGCTTGAAGCCAAACTTGAGAGCAGCACCGCCGCCGCAAAAATCCCCGTCACAATCTTCATTGCCGGCCCCGTTTTGCCCTGAGTCTGCGTGTTATTCAGGACACCCTCAGCGTGTTGCCAGTCCGTGTTTTTGTCCAGATCGCGCAACGGGATGGACGCCGATTCTGTCCTAGTGTTGCTGCGTTGCTGCAGTTGCGCTGGCGCGATCCCGATTTGGAACAAGGGTGCATCCCATACAGAGGCCGCAACCTTGTTCGCCACAATTTCCGTTGACCTGCATTTGTGCCGCGCGCTTCACTCCGCACCAACGGGGGAATATCCAATATGGCGAACGATGCAGATGTGATTGTCGTGGGCGCAGGTCTTGCCGGACTTGTGGCAGCAACGGAAGCCGCCGACGCCGGTCGGCGCGTGATTGTGGTCGACCAGGAAGGCGAACAAAACCTCGGCGGCCAAGCTTTCTGGTCGCTCGGCGGCTTGTTTCTTGTCGATACGCCTGAACAGCGGCGGCTCGGTATTAAGGATTCTCATGATCTTGCATTGCAGGACTGGATGGGGACCGCAGGCTTCGACCGCGTGGAAGACGATTGGCCAAAAAAATGGGCTGCAGCCTATGTGGCATTTGCGGCCGGCGAGAAGCGCGGCTGGTTGCAGGCGATGGGCCACCGGATTTTCCCGATTGTCGGTTGGGCGGAGCGCGGCGGTTACGATGCCATGGGACACGGCAATTCGGTTCCGCGCTTCCACCTGACTTGGGGTACCGGTCCCGGCGTCGTCGAACCGTTCGAGCGGCGCGCCCGCGAACACGCAAAGAATGGCCGAATCGTTTTCAAGTTTCGTCATCGCGTCGACGCGCTCGACATGTCGGGCGGCGCTGCGACCGGCGTGAGCGGGAAAATTCTCGCGCCTTCAAATGAGCCACGCGGCGAGAGTTCAAACCGCGACGTAACCGGCGATTTTTCGCTGAAGGCGCAGGCCGTGATCGTTGCCTCCGGCGGCATCGGAGGTAATCACGATTTGGTGCGGCAGAACTGGCCGAAGCGTCTCGGCTCACCTCCCAAACACATGGTCAGCGGCGTACCCGCTCATGTGGACGGGCGGATGATCGGCATCACCGAAGCCGCAGGTGCACGGCTCATCAATCGCGACCGGATGTGGCATTACGTCGAGGGTGTGCGCAACTGGAATCCGATTTGGCCCGGCCACGGCATTCGCATTCTGCCGGGACCGTCATCGCTATGGTTCGACGCCACCGGCAAGCGCCTACCCTCACCGCTCTATCCCGGATACGACACGCTCGGCCAACTCGAATACATCATGAATACCGGTTACGATTATTCCTGGTTCATCCTGACGCAAAGCATCATCAAGAAAGAGTTCGGACTTTCCGGGTCCGAACAAAACCCGGACCTGACCGGCAAGAGCTGGTTGCAAGTGCTGCGGCGCGCGGGCGCCAAGGGTGGCCCTCCACCCGTGACAGCGTTCCGCAATAAAGGCGCTGACTTTATCGTGCGCGACAAACTTGAAGACCTTGTCGTCGCGATGAACAAGCTGAGCGGCGAGAATTTGCTCGATGCAGCGTTCATCAGAACGCAGATCGAAGCGCGTGACCGTCAGATCGATAATCCTTATGTGAAGGATACGCAGGTTATGGGCCTGCACAATGCGCGGCGGTATTTCGGAGACAAGGTGATTCGCACTGCCAAGCCGCACAGGATTCTCGACCCCGCACATGGCCCGCTGATCGCAGTGAAGCTCAATATCCTGACGCGCAAGACGCTTGGCGGGTTTGAGACCAATCTTGACTCGCAAGCGTTCGGAAATAACGGTCAAATTATTCCGGGACTTTATGCAGCTGGCGAAGCGGCGGGGTTCGGCGGCGGCGGCGTCCACGGCTATCGCTCGCTCGAAGGCACATTCCTCGGCGGATGTCTTTTCTCCGGGCGCAATGCAGGCCGCGCAGCCGCAAAGGCGGTCGTCTAGCGGGATAGCCCGGCGGCAAACGCGCGCTCGAAGGATTCGAGATCTTCGTTCGGCAAATCGGACACCGCCACGTAGGTGAAGTCGCGGTCGCTCCAGCTACGAGTATTATATCCGGCGATGGTTTCAGCAGGCAGCGGCTGGCCCGGGCGCAGCGTCGTCAGACTAACCGTATGCGCGGCACGCCGATAGACGATGGTTGCAACCGGGTCGCGGCCGATCACATCGACCCGGCCGCCCACGAGAACAAAGCCCTGCGCCGCAATATCAACGACCTGCGGCGATTCCGGAATGCGCGTGGTGAACCACGGCTTGACAGTGTGTCGATCCGACGATGCCACGTCGAACGGCTGGGGCGCCAGCAGGCCGCGAATGTGACTTGAAACAACCTGGCGTGAAATATCATAACGTGCGTTGTTTCGATCAATCGTCAACATTAACGTGGCCGCAATTACTGCGCCGATCATCGCGGATGCCGCCATTGCCTGCCACGACGAGCCGCGTTGTCGCGAACGTTCCGCGTTTACCGTGGATATCACCCGCGACAGCAACGCCGGAGGCAAATCTTCTTGAGGCAACGTACGCAGTGCACCGCGCAAGATCATGATTTGATCGTAATGTGTGCGGATGGATGCATCGCTCATCATGTGACGCTCGAATTCCGCAGCCGAGG
>JAPLPA010000073.1:8535-9166 GCA_026400415.1 Afipia sp.
CCAAATGTTCAATCAAAAGCTGGCGCGCGCGCGACAAACGGGACATTACAGTTCCAATCGGAATATTGGTAACCTCCGCGATATCTCGATAATTTAACTGATGCATTTCGCGCAGTACGATGATTTCGCGGAATGGAGCGGGTAACAAATCCAGCGCGTGGTGCAAATCGGCAATCTCGGCCTTGAGAATAACCGCTTCTTCAGGCGTCGCGTGACGTTCAGTATATGTGTTTTCAAGTTCGACCTGCTGTTGTTCTGCAATATTTAGTTCGTCTGTAAACACGACAGCTTTTGGCCTGTTCTTCAGAAGCCAGCTATACGCCGTGTTGCGCACGATCGTCAGCGACCACGCCCGCGCGTTGACAGCACCGAATCCCTTGATGCCCCGAAATGCGCGGAGCGCCGCCGAACGAGTTCTTTCCTGACATGATCCAGCAGGCGCTCGGCAACTGCCAGACCGCTTCCTACTCGAACTGCCGCAAAGAGCCGCGCGAACGTGTGATCAACGTGGCGGAATACCACTCCTCCACCGCGGAGATGCTCATGCCGCTCGATGCGGACGTGCTGATGTGGTTTGCCCCGGCGTCCGTGCCGGACGCTGGATTCCCCGGTGATAAAGTCCGGGCATTCC
>JAPLPA010000099.1 GCA_026400415.1 Afipia sp.
CTAGACGCTCGTCTATTTTGCCCCGATGCCCGTGTTTCGTATGTAGGCCGCCGAGCTTTCGTCCGCATAGACCTTCTGCCAGCCACCCAGGCCATCGAGCAGTTGCGCCGCCGGCGTCGTGGGGTTGAATAGGGCCGCGTCGATTTTATAGTCGTTCAGCAGGCGAAACAGGATGTCGACATCCTGAAGCGACACCGCACGATGGTGATCCATCACGAATTTCTCGCCGTAAAGTTCGGCGCGCCCGTCGATGAATGGCGCGACGCCCTGCGCAATCATGTATCCGCCGAATTCGTATCCGTTGAGGATATGCCCGCTCTTGCGCTCTTTAAGAGCCGCAAGCGCCTTTGCGGGAACCTGTGACGGAATAACAAAGTAAGGGTGATACAGGGCGAACAGCCACGTCACTGCGCTCGCGGCTGTCAACGCGGCCACCGCCACATACGATTGCGGAGACGAATGAGGGGCCGGTGAAATTTTCGGCCGTTTGGTGTCACGCACAAGCGGCTTCACCAGCGCGATGGGGATCAGCAACGCGAACGCCTCGATGCTCCGCACATGAGTCAGAGCCAGATGGATCAGACCCAGCAGCAGAAGGATGCGCGGCCATGACAGCGTGACGCGGCGATTGAGCGCGACAAACATCATTCCCAGCAGACACGCCTCGAAAACTCCGAATTTGCTGAAATTGGCGGGCTGCCATTCCGACAGAATGGTCAACACCTCGCCGAGGTCGAGAATGTTGCGCGCGGCAAGCAACGTGTTCCACCCGTAAGGCGTGCAGCACGCCGCCAGCAATGCGATGAACGCGAACGCCGTCCATCTCAAGGTAAGTGACTTGCGGATGCTGGAATTGGCCTCCCACACGGCAACCAATGCGGCAGGCGCAATCAACGCCAACCCGAATACAAAACCGCCGTGAAGGTTCGCCCACAATGCCAACAGCGGCAGCAGCCAGTAAGAGGGTGCGGCCTTACGGTCTGCGGCGGTCATCAGCCCCGCAAACCACCCCACCATCACCGGCAGCGCAAGCACGTGCGGGCGCGCCAGCAGATGCGGCATCGACAACGCCAAGGCGACCATTGCAAGGATAACCGCGCGCGCGGCATCGATGTAGCGCGTCAGAAAGCCGGCGAAGATCGCAAACGCAATCCCGACTGCCGCCGACGACAGGATGACCGGGCCGGCCCAGCCTAGTTTCGAATACGACGCCGCGTAAAGAACCTGCGCCAGCCATGACGAGGACATCCACGGCGCGCCGTTCCTGGTGAACGAATAGACATCGGCATAAGGCACTGCGCGGTGGTCAATGATCCATCGGCCGATCTCGATCTGCCAGAAGATGTCGGAATCCCGCAGCAAATTATTGCCGGTCGCCAGAACAAAAAAATAGACCCCTGCCCCGACCCAAAGCGGTAGCATCGCCCGCAACGATTGAGCGATCTTGGAGCGACCGATGACTGAAGATTTTGCCGACACGCTCGTCCTGCAATTTCCGGGATGATCTGAATTCGTCAATCAAACCACGCCCGGGTATAATTCTTGGTAAAATTGGCGAAAATCCCGAAGCCGATTTAATATCATTGAGAGCGCCAAGCGCGAATGGAACACCATGCTCGACCTCGATGAAACGCACGACAGTAATCGCCGCAGCTGGGTCGAGAGTGCGAATGCGCCTGACGCCGAGTTTCCAATCCAGAACCTGCCATTCGGGATATTCTCCGCACGAAGGAGCGAAAAGAGCGGCGGCGTTGCAATCGGCGACCAGGTGGTTGACCTGAAACGCTGCATCGATCTGAAACTTTTCACCGGAGATGCCGAGATTGCAGGCAAAGCCGCGTCTGCACCTACGCTGAACGCGCTTCTGCAGCTTGGACGCGCACCCGCACGTGCGCTGCGCCGTCAACTTGCCGAACTTCTCGA
>JAPLPA010000226.1 GCA_026400415.1 Afipia sp.
TTCCTGCCGATGTTCCGCAAGGTGATGCCGGTCGAATATCGCCGCGCGTTGAAGGAAATGAAATCGCGAGAGCCGGAAGAACCGAAGATCGCGATTGGGGCGTAACATTTAACTGGGTTTAAGTTTCGGGGCGTTGGGGTAAATGGGCAAGGCTACTGGTTTTCTTGAGATCGAGCGCAGCGACCGCAAATACGAGCCGGTCGACAAGCGCGTCAAAGACTTCAAGGAATTCGTCGTTCCATTAAGCGAGAAGGACACGCGCGATCAGGCCGCGCGCTGCATGAATTGCGGCATCCCCTATTGCCACGGTACAGGCTCGGTTGCGCCCGGCACACCGGGCTGCCCGGTCAACAACCAGATTCCGGATTTCAACGATCTCGTCTACAACGGCAACTGGGAAGAAGCCTCGCGCAATCTGCACTCGACGAATAATTTTCCCGAATTCACCGGGCGCATTTGCCCGGCACCGTGCGAAGCATCCTGCACGCTGAACATCGACGATAATCCAGTCACGATCAAAACCATCGAATGCGCCATCGTGGATCGCGCGTGGGACAATGGCTGGCTCAAGCCTGAAGTTGCGCCGAAGAAATCCGGCAAGAAGATTGCGGTCGTCGGCGCAGGGCCGGCCGGCATGGCGTGCGCGCAGCAACTCGCGCGCGCGGGACATGACGTTCATGTGTTCGAGAAATTCGCCAAGGCCGGCGGATTGCTTCGCTACGGCATTCCCGATTTCAAAATGGAAAAGCAGATCATCGACCGTCGCGTGACGCAGATGGAAGCCGAAGGCGTGACGTTTCATTATGGCAAGGCCGTCGGCGGCGCATCGGGTGTCGATCCGCAGGAATTGCTCAAGACCTATGACGCCGTCGCATTGACGGGCGGCGCGGAAGCTCCGCGCGATCTGCCGATTCCGGGACGCGAGCTCGACGGCATCCATTATGCGATGGATTTACTTCCGCAGCAAAATCGCCGCGTAAGCAAAGAGTCTCTCGGGGACGTGAAGGAAATTCTTGCCAAGGGCAAGCATGTCGTCGTGATCGGCGGCGGCGATACCGGATCGGACTGCATCGGCACCTCGATCCGTCAGGGCGCTCTCTCGGTGACGCAACTCGAAATCATGCCGGAGCCGCCGGAGCACGAGAACAAGCTGCTCACCTGGCCGAACTGGCCGCTGAAATATCGGACCTCATCGTCGCAGGCCGAAGGCGCAAAGCGCGAATACGCTGTGCTGACGCAGAAGTTTTCCGGCGACGGCGGAAAAGTTTCGAAGCTGCATTGCGTGCATGTCGATGATAAGATGAAGCCGGTACCCGGCAGCGAATTTGAGCTGAAGGCCGAACTGGTGCTGTTGGCGATGGGCTTCGTGCATCCGGTGCATGACGGGCTGCTGAAAACTCTTGCCGTCGATCTCGATCAGCGCGGCAACGTTCGCGCCGGAACGGGCGATTATCAGACGTCGATCGCAAAAGTATTTTCGTCCGGCGACATGCGGCGCGGGCAATCATTGGTCGTATGGGCGATCCGCGAAGGCCGTCAATGCGCGGCCTCGATCGATCTTTATCTGATGGGATCGAGCACGCTGCCGCGGTAATTTTCATCGCGCTCAACAAAAAAATTCAAATCACCGCGTAAAGAATCCCGGCGCGATGGTTGCCTGAGGACGCGGCGCTCCGTTCGGCGCGGGCGGTCGCGGCGCACCCGGCTGGAATATTTGCGCGCCGCCTTGGGGCTGCGGACGCGAGGGATCGGCAGGACCTTGTCCTGGCGGACGTACTGCTACGGGTTTCGGCAAGGGCTTCACGATGCTGCCATTCGGCCCGACTGTTGCCACGTTCGGATCGCCGGCCGGTGCATCGAGCGCGCCGATTTCCCGGCGCGGCCAAGAATAATCATCCGCGCGCCCCGCAGGCACATCGAGCGGTTCACCCTTGACGAGTGTGCGCGCCGCCAGCGCATCGACCGATGCAGGGCGCGTACCTGCACCGCCAAGCAACTCCGTGGTGCCGACGTTGGATGCCACGAGTGGCACCATCGGCCCCACCAGCGGACGCGGGCCGGAAACGCTCGGGCGAATATTCGTTTCAGGCGACTGCAATTCGCTCGGCAAGGAAACCAGCGTTCGCGCTGCAAGCAGCCGCGTAATCTCGCGCTCGGTAAAGCGCGCAAGTTTCACCGCGCCTGCCTTGGTGAAATACACGCCGTCATAGGAACGCAGGCGGCGGGTCTGGCCGTCGAAGTCCGGGCCTTGCTGCATGAAGCGTCCCGCTTCATCGACAAAGCCGTCCCATACATCGACATAAGTAATGCCGGCCTTGCCGGCTGCGTCGCGATACAGCGAATCGAGGAACAGCACGTCAGCCATCGCCTTCTGTCCGCGCACCGCAGGCAAGCCGACCCATAGCACCGGCACGCCCTTGGATTTCAGCACCGTGATCATCTCGGAGATTTTCTTCGAGTAAAGCTCGACCCAGCGCTCGTCGCGGAAATTATACATTCCATTCGCGGAACGCGGTGCGGTCTCGGGTGCGACAATCGACGCCGGCCCATCGTCATCATCCGCCGCATCGGTCGACGGCTTGTTGCTCGCGGACGTCGACGGTTTCTCGTCGTCGGGTTTTGCCGCAGGCGTTTCAGCGGCATCCTTCGGTTTCGCCTTGTCGTCTTTCTTCTCGTCCTTCTTGGCGTTCTTGGAATTCGCCTTGGCGTCGGCCTTCTTGTCTTTCTTGTCGTCCTTTTTTTCCGTGACTGGTTCGCGCATCGGAACGCGATCGTTGAGACCGAGCATCACGACGATCACGTCCGCTTTTTCGGTGGCGAGAATCTGCTTGGCCGCAGAAGCCCAGTCGGACGGCTCACCCTTCGGCTGATATTTGAGCAACCCGGACAATCTGTTGGCCTTGCGGACGACGCCGAGTTCGGGCGTGTCGGCCAACGCATCTTCGAGACCGTAGGCAAGCCAGTCCGCCATCGCGTCACCCATCACGACGACGTTCTTCTCGATCGGTGCCGGATTGAGACGTTTGGCGGGCGGCGGTGCGCGCGAGGAGTCCACCACCGGCGGCGGCTGTTGCTGGTTGGGATCGCCGAATGGCGAGAAAAAACCGCCCTGCTGCGGCGGGCCGGGAGGCTGACCGCCGGGAATGCCGCGCGGCGGTGCGGGCCTGCGGTCAAAGCCGCCGAAATTGAAAAACTGCGCCGAGGCCGGCCCCATGATGCCAAACAACATCGCGCCCGTGAGCGCCAGCACCGCGAGAGGGCCGGGTTCGGTCAAAAGACGCAGAAAGGTCCTCGGTTTCGACATTGGGCAGTCGCTCACGCACTTGGATTGTCGGGCAAAATAGCGCCTAACAAGCCGTAATTCGACCCCATAAACTGGGGCCGGGCCTCTTTCGTCAAGTGACTGAGGAAAATGTCGGATTGAAGGTTAGCGCGCGGGAGACCATGCGCCGCCAGAACTCCGGAGAGATTGCCCCGGAAGATCCAGCAGACAGTCGACACGCTTCGATATATCCATTATTCTCGATATGTGGAATCGGAAAACACCATTCTGGCGCTCGCCGCCCTTGCCCAATCGACCCGGCTCGACGTGTTCAGGCTGCTGGTGAAGCGTGAGCCGCATGGATTGCCTGCGGGCGATATCGCAAAAGCACTGGCGGTGCCGCAGAACACCATGTCGTCTCACCTCGCCATCCTGTCGCGCGCTGAATTGATCTCAGCAACGCGGTGCGGACGCTCAATCGTCTATCGCGCCGATCTCGCGCTCCTGCAGAACGTCGTGCTGTTCCTGCTGAAAGATTGTTGCGGCGGCAGGCCTGAAATCTGCGCGCCGGTCGTTGAGAGTCTGTCGTTGTCCTGTTCGCCGAAAAAGAAAAAAACGGGCGCGTAATGTCAGATTTCGATCTGCCAAGACGGCTGGCTGCGGAGGCAATGGGAACTGCGCTCCTTGTCGCCACCATTGTCAGCTCCGGCATCATGGCTGAGAGCCTGACAAAGGACATCGCACTCGCTTTACTTGGCAACACGATTCCGACGGGTGCCATTCTCGTCGTGCTGATTACAATTTTGGGCCCGGTCTCCGGCGCGCATTTCAATCCGGCGGTCACTTTGGTGTTCACGTTAAAACGCGAACTGACGGTTGGCGACACGATCCTCTATGTTGCCGCGCAAATTGTCGGCGGCATTCTCGGCACGATGATCGCACACGCGATGTTCGCAATGCCACTGCTCGAAGCTTCGATGAAAATGCGCACCGGCGGCGCGCAATGGTTCGCAGAAGGCGTCGCAGCGTTCGGGCTAGTCGCGACGATTCTCGGCGGAATACGATTTGAGCGCGCTGCCGTACCTTGGCTTGTGGGTCTTTACATCACTGCGGCGTATCAATTCATCGCTGCGGAAATCTCCGGTGCGCTCGTGGCGCTCATCGTGATGAACTGGCTGCTTCGCACAACAAGCGGGACAAAACCGATGCAACGCAAGGCAAAGCCATGACCGTGACCATCTATCACAACCCCGAATGCGGTACCTCGCGCAACACGCTGGCGATGATCCGCGCCAGCGGCGAGGAACCGGTGGTGATCGAGTATTTGAAACATCCCCCCAGTCGCGAACGGCTGCTCGAACTTGCAAAATCGATAGGCGTTCCGGTGCGCGGCCTCATGCGCGAGAAAGGAACGCCTTATTCGGAAATGAAGCTTGGCGATGCGACACTCAGCGACGATGAACTCGTCGCCGCCATATTGGCGAAGCCAATCTTACTTCAGCGCCCCATCGTGGAGACGCCGAAGGGCACCAAAATATGCCGTCCGTCGGAAGGCGTGTTCGATCTGCTGGATCGTCCCGTCGCTTCTTTCACAAAGGAAGACGGTGAGATCGTCACGCGCGCCTAGCGCCCGAACAGATTGAAGCCGGAATTCTTGCTTCCGGAATTGCCGCCACCGCGCAATCGCTCCAGCACGCCGCTTGAGGCAAAGCCGTCTGCAGGCGAACCGATGCTGGCCTGATAGCTGCGCAGCGCCTTGCGGGTGTCGTTGCCGAGATTGCCGTCCGGCTCGCCCTTGTAGAAACCGCGTTGCGCGAGAAGCTGCTGCAACTCAAGTCGTTCATCGCGCGACAGTACGCGCTCATCGCGCGGCCATGGCTGCACCAGCGGCTGACCGCCGCGCAGACGATCCGCAAAATGGCCGATCGCAAGCGCATACGCTTCCGATGGATTGTAGCGCATGATGGCGCGGAAATTTCCCAGCATCAGAAAACCCGGACCAGCCGCACCGCCCGGCACGAGCAGATACGCTTTGTCAGTCGCGTGCGGAAACGGTTTGCCGTTGGCGCGCTTGACGCCGAGCTGTTCCCACTGCGCGATGGTGTAGGATTTTGAGCGGTCGGCTTGCAGATAATCGAAACGCTCCGGCACTTCGACCTCAAAGCCCCAGGTCTGTCCCTGCTGCCAGCCGTCTTTCTTGAACTTCATCGCGGTGGACGCAATGATGTCCGGTGTGGAATCGACCACGTTGCGCTTGCCGTCGTGATCGAAGTCCACCGCAAAACGCTTGAACGCTGTCGGCATGAATTGCGTGGCACCGAACGCACCCGCCCATGAGCCGCGCATCTGCTGGGGCGTGAGATCGCCGTGATGCAGGATTTCAAGAGCCGCCAGAAACTCGTCCTTGAAGTATGCTGTGCGCCGCCCGATGCAGGCGAGTGTCGCGGTGGAATTGAGCACGCTGCGGTCGCCGCCCTGCGTCGAGTAATTCGACTCGATGCCCCAGATCGCCGCAATAATGTAACGATCGACGCCGTATTCTTTTTCGACCGCCGCAAAGGTCGCAGCGTTTTGCGCCAGAATTTCGCGGCCGCGCGCGATGCGCGCATCCGTCACCAGGACGTCGAGATAATCCCACACAGATTTGGTGAATTCAGGCTGCGAATCCACAAGGTCCATGATCCGCAGATCCGGCGTCAGGTCCTGTGTGAAACGCCGGAAGCTCGCCTCGGACACACCGCGCCGCGCAGCGTCGGGCCAGAAGCCTGCGACGCAGCGCGGGAAATTCGCAGCCGCTTCGCGAATGGCAGACGCCGTCATGCGCGGATCGCCGGACGCGCCGTCCTCACCAGTCCATTCCTTGGCGGGTGTCGCCTGTGCCAAACGCTTCGGCATCACGCTTGGGCGCGCCGGCGGAATTGCTTGCGGCGCACTTTGCGAAATCGACCCGGTAACATTCGCGCTCGGCAGCACCATCGGCCCGCGGCCACCGGCCGACTGCGCATAGGCAAAATCGGCGGCCGGCGACACCAAGGCCGCGCTCACTATTATAATGGCGCGGCAAGTGACCGCCTTTATATCCCGCATCATCACGCACCCGTACCCACGCAATATCCCCGATATAAGAGGCCCGGACAGGGTTTCCATCGCCTTAACGCAGCGTCACTTTCCGGCGGCGAATTGGCGCGGACGCGCCAAAGTCAGGTTCCGTTCATGGTCTCTCCATTAGGGACAGCGCGCGGGTTGGCGTTTTTCAGCGCTGCAAAACCTGCTACGACCGATTCAACGCCTCTCCTTACCCGCAAAGAGTCTCATGAAAATCCGCAAAGCTGTCTTCCCCGTCGCCGGTCTTGGCACACGTTTTCTGCCCGCCACCAAGGCGATGCCGAAAGAAATGCTCACCGTGGTCGACCGCCCGTTGATCCAGCATGTGGTGGATGAGGCGCTGGAAGCAGGCATCGAGCATCTGGTTTTCGTCACCGGGCGCAACAAGGGCGTGATCGAAGACCACTTCGACATGCAGTACGAGCTTGACGCGACACTCAAGGAACGCGGCAAAACCAAGGAAATTTCGCTGCTCGCAGCCAGTCAACCGAAAGCCGGTGCGACCTCGTTCACGCGGCAGCAGGCACCATTGGGATTGGGCCATGCGGTTTGGTGCGCGCGCGACATTATCGGCAACGAACCGTTCGCCGTGTTGCTTCCCGACGTGCTGGTGAAACATAAACCCAGCGGCCTGAAGCAGATGATCGATGCGGCGAATGCCGCAGGCGCAGATAAAGCCAATATCATCGCGGTGGAAGAAGTGCCGATGGACCAGGTCCATAATTATGGCGTGGTCGGCGTCGGCAAAACCAAGGGAGACATGTTTGAACTCAACGGCATGGTGGAGAAGCCGAAGAAGGAAGCGGCCCCCTCGAACCTGTCGATCACCGGGCGTTACATTTTGCAGCCGGAGATTTTCAAGATTCTGGAAACCCAGCCCAAGGGCGCGGGCGGCGAAATCCAGTTGACCGACGGCATGCTGGCTCTTGCAAAGTCCCAGCCGTTCTACGGCTTCAAGTTCAAAGGCAAGAGCTACGACTGCGGTTCAAAATCCGGGTTCCTCGCCGCCAACATCGCCTACGCAATGGATCGCGAAGATTTGCGCAGCGATCTGCTCGTCGAAATGAAGAAATACATCTAAACCTTCCGACAGGTTTTCAAAAACAAAAAGACGGGGCCATCATGCGCGTTGTGCCGACCACACTTCTTATATCGCTCGCTTTGATCACAGCCGCGCACGCCGCACCGCCGAAACAGCTCTACGGAAAATCGATCACTGTGTCTTGGACCGAAACTCGCAGCCAGCGGGACTCGCAGGCCGGCCCGACATTCAAACAGGTCGGTATTCCGTTCACGAACGTCTACTACATCAGCACCGAGGGCCGTTTGTTCAAACGCGCGTCGGCGCGAAGCCCCGGCGGTGCCGGTTCGGTGGACCGGGTTGGAACCAGCGGCGGCAGCGAGTCCGGCGATTCGCGTAACGTGTCGTTCAGTGGCAACCGGATTGTTGCAAGCAACTCGTTTCAGGGCGCCGCGCGACAGACGCAAATCACTTTCGATCCGAGTTTTTCAAGCTGCACCGCGCAAGTGATAACGGGCATGCCACCGGGCAGAAAATCCGTCACCGTGCGCAGCATCACCACCGGCAATACGGTCGAGTTCGAATCCGTCTCGGCGGGGCCAGCAAGCTGTTCGATTGCGAGCGGCAATCCGTTTTGAGGGTTAGTTCCGCCGCGCGACGCCTGCACAACTCAACCCTTTGAAACTGAAGTTCCTTTCGGAACGATTTGAACCGCCCGCGATTGCTCCACGACTGACGTTTTGGAGTTCAGGTCGATGAGTGAAACGACCCCAAAACCGGTCGTGCTGGTGGTCGAGGACGAAGTCCTTATTCGCATGAACGCGGTTGAGATTATCGAAGATGCGGGGTTCCAGGCGCTGGAAGCCGCGAATGCCGATGAGGCGATTGTGCTGCTGGAGAACCGGCTCGATATTCGTATCGTCTTCACCGATATCGACATGCCGGGCTCCATGAACGGCATCAAGCTGGCACAGGCGGTGCGTGGACGCTGGCCACCGATCAAGATCATCGCCACATCCGGCCACTTCAAATTAAAAGAAGGCGATCTGCCGCCCGACGGGCGGTTTCTGCCGAAACCCTACAATCTCGTGCAAGTCACCGAGATTCTGCGTGACGTGCTGGCGGCATAGTGCGGAAAATCACATTCTGCGCCACATTCTCCTCGCAAGTGCGAGACGAAAATCGAACCCGTGTTGCTTGATTGCGACGGCAGCGCGCAATAGCGTGTCCGCAATGGGGATATTGAGAAACCTGTGCGACAAACGCTGGTCAGACTCCTCGCAGTGAGACATTATTCTCTCGAGACAGACAAATCTTCGAAACCAACTGGGAGGTTTTCGTGAAGTCGATCGTGGTACTCGGACTACTTTTGTGCGCGTCGGCGGCGAACGCCTATACGGACGAGCAGGCGCGGCTTTGCACCAACGACGCCTTCCGCCTTTGCGGCGATAAAATCCCGGATGTCGATCAAGTCACGATCTGCATGCGCGCTCAGAAGGTCAAGCTCAGCGACGGATGCAAGAGCGTGTTCGATCAGCCGCCAGTCATACAGTCGATTTCAAACACGACGGGAACTCCGGCGATCCGAGCACGCTGATCTTTCAGCCGTCAGCCAATTGAAAAGCCGCCCACCGGGCGGCTTTTTTTATACGGCAATGGCAATGGCGACTTATCGTCCGCCATATTCCTTGCTGGCGTTTGGATTGTTGTTGGACTGAACGGACCCGCGCGGACCGCCGCCGGCATCGGGATTGCCGCCGTAGCGCCACTGCGCGTGCGCGTCACTCACCGACGAATTGCGCTGCTGCCAGCCTTGATGCTGCCAACCGTGATGATTTGAATTCCAGTGCGCATGTTTACGCCAGTGGTGTCGCTGGCCCGCGTCGGCCATTGTTGAGACTGCAGTTAGGGCGAGCACACATGCGCTTGCGAATAAAATTTTCTTCATATCGTCCTCCTTGGTTGCCGGATTAACCGCGCAGCCACGATCCGGTTCCAACGTCCGGATGCGGCGGTTCCTCGCCCTTCCAGATCATGCCGATCCATTCGATCAATCGTTTCATGCGCGGCTCCTTACTCACCCGCCAACGCGCCGAAGGCGAAATTGTTCGCGCAAATTTGCGATTCGGAAAGTCCACAAATCAACCGGAACAAATCAGAGCGTATCGTCTTGTCAGGGTTCACGAACCAGTGACATACGGAGCGAGTAAAATGGGAATTTTCACGAAAGACATAAAGACGATGGAGGAACTTTTCACCCATCAGCTTCAGGACATCTACTACGCCGAGCAGCAGCTCACCAAGGCGATTCCAAAGATGGCCGACAAGGCGACCAACGCCGATCTCAAATCGGGATTGAAGTCGCATCTGCACGACACCAAGAACCAGATCGAGCGTCTGGATAAAGTGTTCGCGAAACTCGGCCAGAAGCCGAAGGCGACGACGTGCCCGGCCATCGACGGCATCATCAAGGAAGCCGACGAAACCGCGGGCGACATCGACGACAAGGCAGTGCTGGATGCCGCGATTGCGGCGAACGCGCAGGCCGTCGAGCATTATGAGATCTCGCGCTACGGCACGCTGATCGCGTGGGCCGAACAGCTCGGGCATGACGACGTGGTGGCGCTGCTGACCACGAACCTCAACGAGGAACACGCCGCCAACGACAAGCTCACGACAGTGGCGATGCGTAAGGGCGTCAACAAGCGGGCTTCGGCTGCGTAACCGTTACGTTTGAGTGCGAAACAGAAAGCCGCCCGATTGGGCGGATTTTTTTTCGAGTTTCAAATTGACATCGTTCTACGTTTGTTCTTTGATGAATTTCAGGACGACAGCGGACAATCAAAATGACTGAAGCGGCAAAAGCCGATTCCCAGACGGAATCGGAGCGTCTCGACGTGACAGCAGACCAAGCCATCGCGGCATGCGGCGGCGATCTGCGCTCAACAATCCGCGCGCTGATTCTTGCGAATGAATATCTGGAGCATGAAGTCTGCGACTTGATGCAGGCGGTGTCGCATGCCTACACGCGCGGACGGTTGAAGCCGTATAGTGGGTGACGGGTGGCTTGATTTACGCGATGATTGAACTTGCCGCGCGCAACCGGCGACCAAATAATTGCGCCGCTCCGGGAGGCCGCCATGCGTTCTCTGACTTTCTGCCTGCTGACGATGCTGTTTACTTTTTCCAGTGCGGCAAGGGCCGCAGATGACAAAACCATTTGCATGGATGCCTATCGCCGCATTGTCTACGGCGACGACAAGGTTGCCGCCTGCAGGCGTTTCTTGGCGACGAATACCGGCACACCTCACGAGATCGGAACCGCGCATGGCCTGATCGGTTTTGCATTTTTCAAAACAAGCCGTTACGCGCCGGCGCTTGACGAATATGCTGCCGAAATAAAAATCGAACCGAGCTTCGTGCCGCCCTACGGCATGAGTGCGACCTCGTACCGGCGTCTGCGCAATTTCGACAAGGCAATCGAGATCGCGAATGCTGCGATCGCGCTGGAACCGAAAAACTATATTCCGCTTTCCGAGCGCGGTTTGGCCTATGCCGGAAAGGGCAATTTCGCAGCAGCCACTGCCGACCTCGATGCCGCAGCCAAGCTTCATCCGCAAATCGAAACCACGAGCGATGTGCAGATCGCACGCGGCCTCGCGGCCAACGCGGCGAAGAATTATTCCTCCGCGATCGACAGTTTCGACGCAGCATTGAAGGCAGACCCGAACCGTGTCGATGCGATTACAGGGCGCTGCACCGCGCTGACGTCGAGCAATGGCCCCAAAGACAAACTCGATGAATGTCGCGCCACGCTTGCCGATCTGGATTCGATTATCTGCGCGCCGTTCACAACCACGCCGCAGATCGAGCGCGAGGCTGCGTGCAACCGTATCCTCGCCGCCCCCGCGCCAAGCAACCACGCTCTTGCCGTCGCGCATTATTGGAAAGGCGCCACACTTCACAAAGACAAAAAATACGATGAGGCGCTCGCCGAATTCAATATCGCGCTCAAGGCAGATCCAACATTTACGCCGCCGTATCGCAGCCGCGCCTACATTGAAGTGAATGCAAAAGGCGATATTAGTGCAGCCCTCGCCGATTACGACCAGATCCTGAAAATCAATCCCGATGCGTATGGCATTATCGTCGATCGTGCGAATGCGCGGCGGCTGAACGGCGACTATGACGCCGCGATTGCCGATTACAATTTGTCCGTGCCGCGTTTTCCGAACGGCCTTGAAATGCTGACCAATCGCGGGATTTCCAAATTCTTCAGGAAGGACTATGACGGCGCGATTGCAGATCTCAATCTGGTCAATACCAAACTCCCCTCGCCGTTCGAGCACGCGGTCGCATCGACATGGCTGTGCCGCGCCAAAACCGACAAGGGCGATCTCGACGGTGCCACGGCGGATTGCGAGGAGGCTATCGGTGCTCTGAAGTTCTGGAACGCCTTCAATGCGCGCGGCAAACTCAATGTCGCGAAAGGCGATCTCGACAAGGCTCTTTCCGACTTCGCGATCGCGATCAGCCTCGCGCCGAATGCAGTGGTCAGCTACGCCTATCGCGGCGACGCGTATGAGCGCAAAAAAGATTTCGACAACGCCCGCGCCGACTACCAGATCGCGGTGGCGAAAACGTCGATCATCGAAACTGCGGAGCTGCGCGACCTGCGCGGCTTCGCGCGGCAACATCTGGCGGCGCTTCCGCAACCAGTCGAAACGCCGCAGCCGCAGAAACAAGGCGCACTCCCCGGCTCGTCGCGAGTCGCGCTGGTGATCGGTAACGGCGCGTATAAAAATGTGC
>JAPLPA010000418.1 GCA_026400415.1 Afipia sp.
GCGGTGATAGCCCGCGCCGATTCCAATCGAGCAGAAGATGTAGTTCCCGATAAAAACCAGGGCGACGCCGGTCCAGTTGAAGAACCAAGGGTCGAGCGCAAGTAACGCCAGAAGATGCACGGTGACGACACCGGTCGCGGCGGTCCAGTTGATGCGCTCGGCGCGCGTTGTTTCGGGCTGTGGAATGGACGTGTCTTGTGCAGCTATGCCGCGAATGTCGATCTCTGCCATTTTTCTTTTCGGATTTTCGCCTGCGTATCGAGGATCGACGCAGATACGGGCGGATTGAAACAATAGTTGCGCGTTACGAGTGAACTCCATAACGCATTCGCAACGCTGGTGTCAGCAAACAAATTTGTGCTGGAACTTTTGTCGCAGTTGGAACTTTTTTGCCGCCGAGATTTGTCGGCTAACGGCCCTTCCAGTGCGGCGGGCGCTTTTCGGAAAACGCCTTCGGGCCCTCGATATAATCCTCGGACGCGGCGAGCGCCTTGACGGCGGGATAGTCGCGCTGTTCGGCGATGGCCTGTTCGAGCGATGTCGCCATGCCCCTGTTGATGGTCTGTTTCGACGCGCGAATCGACATCGGGCCGTTTTGCAGAATCACCGCGGCCCAACGCTCTGCCGCTGCAAGCGCCTCACCTTTCGGTACCACCTCGTTGACGAAGCCAAGCTCATATCCTTCGCGCGCCGCCACGTGACGTCCTGTAAGGATCATGCCCATCGCGCGCTTCATGCCGATCTGGCGGGGCAGGCGATGAAGGCCGCCCGCGAGCGCCGCAAGACCGACGCGAGGCTCGGGCAGTGCGAATGTCGCATTCTCCGAGGCGATAATAAGATCGCAGGCCAGCGCGATCTCGAAGCCGCCACCCATCGCCACGCCATTGACGGCGGCGATGATCGGTTTATCGCAATCGAAACGAGAGGTGAGGCCGGCAAAACCGCTGGTATCGAAGCCGCGAACGCCGCCGGCTGCTTGCCATTTCAAATCGTTGCCCGCCGAAAACGCACGCTCCCCTGCACCTGTGACAATGGCGATCCATTGCTCCGGGTCGGCTGCGAATTCGTCGAACACCTTATGGAGTTCAAAATGAGCCGGCGAATGCAGCGCGTTCATCACGTCCGGACGGTTGAGCGTGACGATCGTCACACGACCCTTGCGCTCGACCTTGGCGAATTCGTAAGCCATTCATGTCCTCGATTGTGCTGCGTTGCGGGCAGATTGAAGAATTGCGCAATCGTCAATTCAGCAGCTACAAATGCGTCCTGCAATATCGAATTTCAGGAGAGGGTACCCCGATGTCCGATGAGAAGCTTGTTCTGCACGAAAAACGGGGACGTGCATTGTGGATCACGATCAATCGGCCAGACAAGCGCAACGCGCTGAACGCATCTGTGATTGCCGGAATTGCCGACGGCTATCGGCGAGCGCATGATGATGACGATGTACGCGCGATCGTCCTCACTGGCGCAGGCGTAAAGGCATTTTGCGCAGGAATGGATCTGCAGCCCGGCGGTGGATTTGCCTATGACCTGTCGCGACCGAATCTCGACTTCGCCGATCTTCTGCGTCTGGCGCAGAACGCGACGAAGCCGTCCATCGCCCGCGTCAACGGCGTATGCATGGCGGGCGGCATGGGATTGCTGTGCATGGCGGATATGGCGGTGTCGGCAGAGGACGCCATATTCGGACTTCCTGAAGTGAAAGTCGGTGTGTACCCGATGCAGGTTTTGAGCCTGCTGCAGTCGATGGCACCCCAGCGTGTGGTTCGTGAATGGTGCATCACCGGAGAGCCATTCAGCGCAGCCGAGGCCAAAGAGGCGGGTCTCCTAAACTATACGGTGTCGGCGGCGGATCTCGACGCCAAGGTCGAATGGCTGATTGCGCGGATTTCCGACAAGTCTCCGACAGCCATCCGCCGGGGCAAATACGCCACCCGCATGCTGGCGTCGATGTCGTTCGATCAGGCGATCGCGTATGCGGAGGCGCAGATCGCAACATTGTCCATGACGCAGGATGCGAAAGAGGGCATGGCTGCGTTCGTCGAGAAGCGCAAACCAGTGTGGACCGGGAAGTAAGAGCAGCGCGCGATGGCAAAAGTCTGGATCGAAGCCGCGTTGAACGGGCCGTGGACGCGCGAGAAGCAGCCGGGCATTCCGGTCGCCGTCGAGGACATCGTGGCGGACGGTATCGCTGCCGCAAATGCGGGCGCTGCGATCGTCCATGCCCATGCTTATGATGTGACGACAGGTCGTCAGAAAGACGATTGGGAAATCTACGCGCGAATCATCGAAGGTATCCGCGCCAATGTCGATGTCATTGTCTATCCCACCATTCCCAGTCCCGCACTGGGGCAGGAGCAGACGACAAATCGCTTCGGTCACACTTTGGAGCTCGCCAAGCGCGGTCTGATCGAATGGGCTGTGATCGATCCGGGATCGGTTCACTTCGCGCGCTTCGATGACTTGGGCCAGGGCGGTATCTATCAGAATCCGCACGCCGACATTCTTGAAGGCATGCGGATCGCTCGCGCCTACAATGTCCATCCAAGTTATGCGATCTACGAACCCGGTTTCACGCGCCTCGGTGCAGCGCTTGCGGATATCGCACCGGTGTCGCCAACGCCGATCTATCGCTTCATGTTCTCGGACGAATTCGCATGGGGATTCCCGCCCCGCGCCAAATATCTCGACGCGCATCTGGCGTTGCTCGGCGATATTGCAGCGGGCGCGCCTTGGATGATCGCCGGTCTTGGGGTCGATATCGATCCGCTGATTTCGGACGCCGTTGCGCGCGGCGGCCACGTGCGCGTCGGTCTTGAAGACGCGCGATGGGGATGCGGCTTGAGCAACGAAACGCTTGTGAAGAACGCGGTGCGACTGGTGCGCAGCGCGGGTGGCGAGCCTGCGTCGGTTGGCGATGTCCGGACTGCGTTGCGCGCAATGGACGATGCGCGCGGGCGTGTGCGAACCTAATCAGCGCCCTTTGAACACCGGCTTGCGTTTTTCCATGAACGCTTTCCGGCCTTCTTCATAGTCGGTGCTCTTGAAGCACTGCGTCACCAGATTGTCACAACGTTTCATATCGCGCTTGCTCTCGTCCTTGAGCGCTTCGCCGACAATGAAGCTGATCGAATCCACCGTCAGCGGCGCATTCGCGGCGATCATCGCGGCGTAGTCCCTGACGTATTTTTCCAACTCATCATTGCCGACCACGCGATTGGCAAGCCCCATCGTGCGTGCTTCCGCAGCATCGAACAGCCGCGCCGTATAGAAAATCTCCTTGGTGAACGACGGTCCGACCACATCCATCAACCGCTTTACGCCGGGAAAACCGTAACCGAGTCCGAGCTTCGCCGCAGGCACTGCAAATTTGGCATCTTCCGAACAGATGCGCAGGTCGCAGCAGCTCGCCAGCCCCATGCCGCCGCCGACGCAGAAGCCGCGGATCATGGCAATCGTCGGTTTTGGAAATTCATGCACGCTTGCATAGGCCAGTTCGACGGCTTCGTTGTATTTGGCGACACCGGCCTCGGACGCGCGCTCCTCGCCAAACTTTGAGATGTCCGCGCCTGCGATGAACGCTTTTTCGCCGGCACCGGTGAGCACGACCACACGGATCTCCGGGTCTTTCGCATAAACCGCCATCAGTCGCGTGCAGGCTTCCCACATCTCGAGCGACATCGCATTGCGGCGCTCGGGATTGTTGAAAATCAGATAGCCGACGTTTCCGTCCTTGCGGGAGATCACCTTGTCGGTCTGCGTCATGATCGTATGTCCTTGGACAATTCTTTAGGTGTCAGAATTTAGATGACTTTGGCCTGTCTCAGCGAAGCAATCTCGGTGTCGGCGAAGCCGAACTCGGTCAGCACCTCATCTGTCTGCTCACCCGCCAAAGGAGGGCGCGCCGCCATCTGGCTCGGTGTACGTGACAAAGTGAATGGCTGAGCGACGAGCGTCTTGTCGAAATCCGGCACCGGCTGCGCAATGCCAAGATGCTTCACCTGCTCATCTTCAAACATTTCGTCGATGGCGTAGATCGGCCCGCACGGCACGCCGGCGGCGCTTAGAATTTCGACCCACTGCGCAGTGGTGCGTTTTGCCAGATGGCTGCCGATAGCGGTATTAAGTGCATCGCGATTTTGCGAGCGCAGCGGCGCTGTGGCGTAGTCTGCGCGCTGCAGCAAATCCGACGCGCCGATGGCTTCGGCAAAACGATTCCAGATTGCTCCGCCCGTGGTGGCGATGTTGATATAACCATCGCTGCTTTCGAATACGCCGGTCGGAATGCTCATCGGATGATTGTTGCCGGTCTGCTTGGGCACCTCGCCGTCGACGAGCCACCGCGCGGCCTGAAAGTCGAGCATGAAGATTTGTGCCTGCAACAAAGACGTTTGCACCCATTGCCCTTCGCCCGACACGTCGCGTTCCTGCAGTGCAGTGAGAATTCCAAGCGCGCAGCAAAGTCCGGCCGAGCTGTCCGCAACCGCAATGCCGGCGCGCATCGGCCCTTCGCCGGGCTTGCCCGTGATCGACATCAGTCCGCCCATGCCCTGTGCGATCTGGTCGAAGCCGGGACGTTTGGAATAGGGGCCATCCTGCCCAAAACCGGAAATACTGGCGTAGACAAGGCGCGGATTGATTGCGCGAAGGCTATCGTAATCGATCTTGAGTTTGAACTTCACGTCAGGCCGAAAATTCTCGACAACGACATCGGCTTTCGCTGCGAGGCGCTTGAAGACTTCGAGACCTTTCGGATCTTTCAGATCAAGCGTCATTGCGCGTTTGTTACGATGAAGATTTTGAAAATCTCCTCCCTGACGAGGCCCGCCAAGCTGGTCTTTGTTGGCCAGATCGGCCGGCGATTCAATCTTGATGACGTTCGCACCCCAGTCCGACAATTGCCGCACGGCTGTCGGGCCGGCGCGAACGCGTGTGAGATCCAGCACCGTGAAACGTTCGAGAGCTTTCGACGCGCGCGGATGCGACATGTTCGACGTCCTGGGTCTAGCCGGTGCTTGCGGTCAATCCGGCGGCTTCGATACCGGCGACCGCTGCAGTCTCGTCATTGTCCGATGTGTCGCCGCTGATACCAATGGCGCCGAGCAGCGCGCCGCTCTTGTCCTGAATCAAAACGCCGCCCGGAACCGGAATCATCGCACCCTTCGTCATCGTGCTGATGGCATCCACAAAGTAAGGCTGCTCGTTGGCACGCTTGAAAATTGCGCGCGATCCCATGCCAAGCGCCAGCGAGCCGTAGGCCTTGCCATAGGCGATGTCGTTGCGCATCAGGCTGGTGCCGTCTTCGGCGATAGATGCCTTGATGCAGCCGCGTGCATCGAGCACGGCAATTGACATCGGCTTCAGTTTCATCTCGCGGCATTTTGCGAGCGCGGCATCGCAAATCTTGCGGGCGACGGCGAGGGTGAGGTCGGTCATTGGAATGTCCCTTGTCGGTTATTGAGGTGCTGCATTGTTGTCGAGGCTTATGGCAAGGACGCGAGCGACGTGCAACGCGTTTCGCCCGGATCCGTCCTTGATCTGGTGGCGGCAAGAAGTGCCGTCGGCGACGATCAGCGCGTCGGTCGGCGCTTTGCGCACGGCAGGAAGCAATGACAATTCCGCCATCTGCATCGACACGTCGTAGCTCTCGGCACCGTAACCGAACGCGCCCGCCATGCCGCAGCAGCTTGACTGAATGGTCTCGACCTTCAGTCCGGGGATAAGGCGCAGGATTTTCTCCATTGGCGCAAACGCACCGAACGACTTCTGATGGCAATGACCGTGAACATGCGCGGCTTTGTCGATTGCGCCAAATTTGAGTTGAAGCCGTCCGGCTTCGGCCTCGCGGACCAGAAATTCCTCGAACAGGAGAGCGTGTGCGCTGATGCTCTTGGCTTCATCGTCGCTGCGTAGCGAGAGCAGTTCATCGCGCAGGGTCAATAAGCAGCTCGGTTCCAGTCCAACAATCGGAACGCCGCGTTTCGCAAACGGAATGAGTGTTTCGACAACACGCGCGAGTTCGGCCTTGGCGTTATCGATGAGGCCGGCGGAAAGGAAGGTGCGCCCACAACACAGCGGCCTGCCGCCATCGGCAGGGCGGGGAATGTGGACGCGATAGCCGGCATCGACCAGAACGCGCAGCGCGGCATCAAGATTTTCGCGTTCATAAGCGGTGTTGAAGGTGTCGGCGAACAATACGACTTCGCGGCCGTTTGCCGCGCCAAACATTTCCGCGCCGGGAGCGAATACGTCGCGGCGGAATTCCGGTAGCTGACGCGTGACACTGATGCCTGCGATTTTCTCCAACAACCAGCGCAGGAGATAGCTCTTGTTGCGCAGGTTGGCGATCCATGAAAATCGAGCAGCCTGCGCGGCGTAATGGGGCAGATAGCCGACAAGCCGGTCTCGCAGCGTGAGACCGCATTTTGCGGCCCGCGCCGCCAGCACCTCGATTTTCATTTTCGCCATATCGACGCCTGTCGGACACTCGTGGCGGCATGCCTTGCATGAGACACACAGTTTCATCGTATCCATCATGGCGTCCGACGACAGCGCATCAGGACCAAGCTGACCGGAGATGGCGAGGCGTAATGTATTGGCGCGGCCTCGCGTCACATCCTTTTCGTTGCGCGTCGCGCGATAGGACGGGCACATCACGCCGCCTTCCATTTTTCGACACGCGCCGTTGTTGTTGCACATCTCAACAGCGCCCTGAAAGCCGCCAGCGGCTCCCGGGTAGGCCGACCAGTCGAGCGCGGTTTTGAAATTTTCGATTTTGTAATCCGGCGCGTAGCGGAACAACGAACGATCGTCCATGTGTGGCGCGTGGACGATTTTGCCGGGGTTGAGTGTATTGCCAGGATCGAAGCGCTGTTTGACTTCTTCGAAGTCGCGCACGATGCGCGGGCCGAACATCGTTTCGTGAAATTCGGAACGCACGATGCCGTCGCCATGCTCGCCGGAATGTGAGCCCTTGTATTCGCGCACCATCTCGAAGGTTTCTTCGGCGATAGCGCGCATCGCGGTGACGTCCTTCTCAAGTTTGAGATTGAGAACGGGGCGTACATGCAAACAGCCTTCGGAGGCGTGTGCATACATCGTGCCGCGCGTACCATGTTTTTCGAAGATCTTATTGAGCCGTTCGGTGTAGTCGGCCAGATGCGGCAGTGGCACTGCGCAATCCTCGACGAATGAAACAGGTTTGCCCTCCTGCTTCATCGACATCATGACGTTGAGGCCCGATGTGCGAAAATCCGTGATTGCCGATTGCATCGCCGGCTCGATCACATCGACAACGCCGCCCCATTTGTTCTTGGGCTTGTCCCAGCCAAAGCCGAGCAAAGCCATCGTGTCGGCGAGATCTTTCAGCTTGTGGACATTGTCCGCTTGATCGTTCTCTGCAAATTCTACGATCAGCAATGCATCGGGGTCGCCTTTGACCACGGCGTCGATGATCGGCCGGAACATCGCGATATCTCGGCCAAGCGCAATCATGGTGCGGTCCACCAGCTCGACCGCAATCGGCTTCAGCTTCACCAGATTCTGCGTGGCGTCCATCGCCTCGTAGAAACTGCCGAAATGACAGACGCCGAATACTTTCGCGCCCAGCAGCGGCCACAGTTTCAGTTCGACCCGCGTCGTGAAGGCGAGGGTGCCTTCCGATCCGACAAGCAGATGCGCGAGATTGTTCACCGGGCGCGGTGTCAATGCGTCGAGATTGTAACCGCCGACGCGGCGCTGGACGTGCGGATATCGTGCGGCGATCTCGTTTGCTTCGCGTTCGCCCAGCGCCAGCATGTCGCGAAACAGGTCGCGACCGGGCTGCTCGGTGTTTTGCCAAGCGGTATCGCGCGCTACGTCGCCGAAATGAAGCACTGTGCCGTCGGCAAGGGCCGCATCCATCGCAATCGTATTGTCGCGCATCGTGCCGTATCTGAGAGAACGCCCGCCGCAGGCATTGTTGCC
>JAPLPA010000201.1 GCA_026400415.1 Afipia sp.
AACCCGAACGGCGACGGCACCTTCTTTCCGAATGCCAGCCAGAGAATTCGGGGATTTGAAACGACGCTCAACGGCTACGTCACCAATCAGTGGCAGTCACAGCTCGGCTACTCGTACACCGATGCACGCATCGTGGCCGGCACGACGGCCACCATCGTGGCGGGTAACCGAATTCAGCTTGTTCCGTTCAATCAGTTCTCGTGGTGGAACAAGTATCAGATCGACGAGCGTTGGGGGGCGGCTGCCGGCGTGATCTACTTCTCGAATTCGTTTGCGTCGTCCGACGACACGGTACGGCTGCCGGGCTTCGTTCGCTTCGACACTGCTCTCTACGCGAAGATCCACCAGAACTGGCGCGCGCAGTTCAATATCGAGAACATCTTCAATACCGGTTACTGGGCATCCGCCGATGGCAACAACAACCTGTCGCCCGGCAATCCGCGTACATTCCGGCTTTCTGCAACGGCGAAATTCTAAAAGCCCCATCTAACGCCAATGACGACCGAGGCGGGAAGCGAGCAATCGCTTCCCGTTTTCGTTTGACAGGTATCCTCAACTAGGCATTATATTGCATCAGCCACGACAAGCGGCGAGAGAAACTGCATTATTATTTGTAACATTGAAGCAGTCGTTGAGGGGGAGACCAATGCCTGCTTTCGCGCTGACAGCGCAGGGTCGTAACGTGCCGCCTCTGTCCATCCGGCATGGGTTCATGCGCCAATGATAAAGACTGCTGCGCACCGGCGCGAAGAGCTCGATACAATGTTCGCTGCCGCGCAGATCGACGCGACACGCAAGGCCGACGGTAGCATCTGGCTGAAATCCGCAGTGCCGCTTGACGCTTATGCGCGCTGCGTCGGCGACTGGCTGGAGCAATGGGCGATTGAGACGCCCGACGCGGTTTTTCTCGCCGAGCGCGCCAGCGCTGACGTGCCGTGGACGCGTCTCAGTTATCGCGACACTTTGAAAAAAGTCCGTGCCGCTGGCGGCTGGCTGCTTGCGCAGAACATGAGTGCCCAACGTCCGCTCATGGTCCTTTCCGACAATTCCATCGACCACGCAGTCTTTATGCTGGCCGCGATGCATGTCGGCGTGGCGACGGCGTCGATCTCGCCGGCCTATTCGCTGGTTTCGAAGGATTTCGACAAACTCAAGAACATGATCGCGCTGCTGGAGCCAGGTGCGATCTATGTGGCGAACGCAAAGCAATTTACGCCAGCACTAAACGCGATTGCGCCGCTGCACAGCGCCAAAATCGTGGCGGGCGATCCGGCGGGATTTGAGGGCGCAATTGCTTTCTCGGAAATTACACGCGCGACTGAAAGCGCCGCTGTCGCAAAAGCCTTTGCAGGCGTTAATCACGACACCATCGCGAAATTTCTTTTCACTTCCGGCTCAACCGGCTCGCCGAAGGCCGTCATCAACACCCAGCGCATGTTGACCTCCAATCAGGCGGCGAAGCTGCAGGTCTGGACGTTTCTCAACAATGGCCCGCTGACCACGCTCGACTGGTTGCCATGGAGTCATACATTCGGCGGCAATCACAATTTCAACGGCGTGTTGCGGACCGGCGGCACGCTGCATATCGACAGCGGCAAGCCCGCGCCCGGATTGTTCGCATTGTCGCTCGCAAATCTGCGCGACGTTATCCCCGACGTTTATTTCAATGTCCCGCGCGGTTACGACATGCTGGTCGCAGCGCTGCGCGAGGATGCGACGCTCCGGCGGCGTTTTTTCTCCAGCGTGCGGGTAATGTTTTATGCGGGTGCCGCGTTGCCGCAGAATTTGTGGGAAGCGCTCGAAAAAATGTCGATTGCAACTGTCGGCCATGCGGTACCGATCGTCTCCTCATGGGGATCGACCGAGACTGCGCCGCTTGCAACCGATTGCCATTTTCAGGCGGAGCGCTCCGGCAATGTCGGCGTGCCTATACCGGGAACCGAACTGAAATTGCTTCCCAGTGGCGACAAACTTGAAGTGCGCGTCCGCGGACCGAACGTGACGCCCGGTTACTGGAAAGCCCCGGAGCAGACCGCGAAGGCATTCGACGCCGACGGCTTCTATCTGATGGGCGACGCGATGACGTTCGCCGATCCGCAGCGGCCTGAACTCGGATTGTTTTTCGATGGCCGCGTTTCGGAAGATTTCAAGCTCACGACAGGTACCTGGATCAGCGTCGGAACGCTCCGCGTCGCGGCTATCGCGGCTCTTGCGCCGGTGGCGCAGGACATCGTGGTCGCGGGGCATGACGGCGACGAGGTGCGGTTTCTGGTGATCCCCAACATCGCGGCTTGTCGCGTGCTGGCGAAACTCGTCGACGATGCGGGCGTCGAGAGCGTTCTGAGCAACGACCTTGTGCGTAACGCCGTCGCAGCAGGATTGGCCAAGCTGAAATCCAGCGGCGGAGGCTCATCGACCTTTGCAACGCGTGCGCGTCTGATGAGTGAACCGCCATCGGTCGACCATGGTGAAATTACCGACAAGGGCTACATCAACCAGCGCGCCGTATTGTCGCGCCGTGCTGACGAAGTCGCCAAACTCAACAGCAATGACACCAAGGACTGGATCGGCTGCCCTCGACGGTGGCCGCACCTGCTGAATTATTCAAACAAAACCGGGAGGGACCAACATGACCAAGATCGACAAAATGAAACTGACACGCCGCACGCTGCTGACATCTGCCGCTGGTGCCGCGACATTCGCCGCCGCGCCACGCCTGTTTACTCCGGCTCTTGCGCAGGGTGCGCCGCTCAAGGTCGGCATGATGCTGCCTTACAGCGGCACGTTCGCAAAGCTCGGCACCTTCATCGACTCTGGCTTCAAGCTCTATGTCGAACAGAAGGGCGGCAAGCTCGGCGGCCGCACCGTTGAGTTCGTGCAGGTCGACGATGAGTCGAAGCCGGAGGCCGCGACCGACAACATGAACCGCATCGTCAGCCGCGAGAAGGCCGATGTGGTGGTCGGCACTGTGCATTCCGGCGTCGCGATGGCGATGGTGAAAGTCGCGCGCGACACCAACACGCTGATGATTATTCCGAACGCGGGCGCCAATGACGCAACTGGCGCGCTGTGTGCGCCGAACATTTTCCGCACGTCGTTCTCGAACTGGCAGACAACCTATCCTGCGGGCAAGGTTCTGTTCGACGCCGGCATCAAGAAGGTGATGACTGTGACGTGGCGCTATACGGCGGGTGCCGAAATGATCGGAGCATTTGCCGAGAGCTATACGAAGCTCGGCGGCAAGATCATGAGCGATCTCACTGTGCCGTTTCCTGAAGTCGAATTCCAGGCGCTCCTCGCACAGATCGCATCGGAAAAACCCGACGCGGTGTTCTCGTTCTTCGCCGGCGGTGGCGCAGTGAAGTTTGTGAAGGACTACGCAGCGGCAGGTCTCAACAAGACCATTCCGCTTTATGGCGCGGGCTTCCTCACCGACGGGACCATTGCGGCGCAGGGTGAAGCCGCCAATGGCATCAAGACCACGCTTCATTATGCGGACAATCTCGGCAACCCGGCCAACGTTGCGTTCCTCAAGGCGTTCAAGGACAAGACCAGCAATGTCGGCGACATCTATGCTGTGCAGGGTTACGACGCCGCAGCGTTGCTCGACATCGGCCTCAGCGCCGTGAAGGGCGACGACAAGGCGCGAGACGCCATGGTGAAGGCGATGGAAACCGCCAAGATCGATTCGCCGCGCGGGCCGTTGTCGTTCAACAAGGCGCACAACCCGATCCAGAACATCTATCTGCGCGAGGTCCGCAACGGCCGCAACGAGATGATCTCGATTGCACAGGCTGCGGTGGACGATCCGGCGCGCGGCTGCAAGATTTCGTAAGGCATTCCAAGGGCGGGTCTTTGCGGCCCGCACTTTTCTTTTGATGGATCGATCCGATGGACCTCGCCACGTTCGGCGTTCAGCTTCTGAATGCCATTCAGTACGGGATGGTCCTGTTTCTCGTCGCCAGTGGGCTGACGCTGGTGTTCGGAATTCTCGGCGTCATCAATCTCGCGCACGGCGCGTTCTACATGCTGGGCGCATATCTGGCGTACTGGATCGCCGCCTACACCGGAAGCTTTCTGATCGCGCTTGTTGCAGGGGTCGTCATCGCGTTTCTGGTCGGGCTGGTGCTCGAAAATGTTTTCATTCGCAGGCTCTATGGCCGCGATCATCTCGCGCAAGTTCTCTTGAGCTTCGGCCTCATCCTCGCCATTGACGAAATCCGCCAAATTCTTTTCGGCAAGGATGTACATTCGGTACTGCCGCCGGAAACTTTACGCGGCGCGATTCAGCTCACGGACAATTTGTCCTATCCGGTGTATCGCCTTGCGATCTGCGTGTTCTGCCTCGCGGTCGCTGCCGCAATTTATTTTGTGATTCAGCGAACAAAAGTGGGAATGATCGTGCGCGCCGGCGCGGAGAACCGCGAAATGACTCGCACGCTCGGCATCGGCTTCGACCGTATAAACCGTTATGTGTTTGCGGTTGGCATCGCGCTCGCAGCGCTCGGCGGCATCGTTGTTGCCCCCGTCTCGACCGTTGTCATTCGTCGTCGTTGTGCTGGGCGGCATCGGCTCCATCGGAGGCGCTGCCATCGGTGCGCTTTTGATCGGGCTCACCGATACGTTCGGCAAGGTGCTGTTCCCGAGCGTGTCGAGCTTTCTGATCTATGGGTTGATGGCTGCCGTGCTGCTGTGGCGGCCCAACGGCATTCTTGGCCGGCGGGATTCGTGACGTGAACGCATCACACCGCGCCACACTCGCGCCCCTCATATTGCTTGCCATCGCGGTCGCGCTGCCCTTCGTGGCACCGACATACTATGTGCAGTTCGCCAGCAAGGCCCTCATCATGGGCATCCTGGCGATGGCGCTCAATCTCGTTGTCGGCTTCGGCGGATTGGTTTCGCTGTGTCATGCAGCGTTTTTCGGCATTGCGGGTTACACGCTGGCATTGCTGTCGCCGAAATACGATCCGGCGTCGTTCTGGCTGACGTTTCCAATTGCCGTTGCGGCGTCTGCCTTCGCCGCAATGGTGATCGGCGCGCTCGCGCTGCGCACGCGCGGCATCTATTTCATCATGGTAACGCTGGCGTTCGGCGAGATGCTGTTCTTTCTATTTCACGATTCGAAATTCGCCGGCGGCTCCGACGGCGCATTCATCTACAACAAGCCATCGCTCGGTCTTGCGTGGATGAATCTCGAAAAGCCGGTGATTTTCTACTTCTTCATTCTTGTCATTTTGATCGCAGTGATCGCGCTCCTGACGATGATCGTACGCTCACCATTCGGTCATGCGTTGACGGCGGCGCGCGACAATGAACGCCGCGCCCGCGCATTGGGGTTTCCGATTTTTAGATTGCAACTGACAGCCTTCACGATCTCGGGGGCGATTGCGGGCATCGCAGGATATTTTGCGGCTGCGCAGTTCGGTTTTGTCGCGCCGCAGGTGCTCGGTTGGCATGTCTCCGCAACGGTGCTGGTGATGGTGCTGATCGGCGGATTACGTTCGGTATCGGGCCCACTGGTGGGCGCGCTGGTTCTGATCGGGCTTGAGGAAATTTTGAAAGCCTCGACCGAATACTGGAAGCTTGCCGAAGGGCTTATCATCATCGCGATCGTGCTGATGTTACCGACTGGCGTGCGGCAATTGCTGACGCTGGTGCTCGGCTCGCACGACTCACGCGACGCCGTCACAAGCCCACCCGCGAAGGTGGATCATGGCTGACAATTCGCAAATCGCGCTCCGTGCCGTCGGCCTGCACAAACATTTCGGCGGACTGAACGCCGTGTCGGATGTGTCGCTTGATGTGAAGGCTGGTGAAATTCACGCCGTTATCGGCCCCAACGGTGCCGGAAAATCGACGCTCATCAACCTTCTGTCCGGCGACCTGTCGCTCAATGCGGGCGAAATTCTGCTTGGCGATCGCGATATCACGACATTCGGTGCCGACAAACGCGCCCGCGCGGGTGTCGGCCGTTCGTATCAGAAGACCACGATCTTCCAGCATTTCACCGCGCAGGAGAATGTTCGGCTCGCCGCACAGGCGCATTCGGCCTCGCCTCTGAAAATGTCCGGCGGCATTTTCTCGGATGACGTTGTCACTTCGCGCACCCGCGACGCGCTTGAGCGGGCGGGGCTGACGCACCGGGCGAATTTGACTGCGAGCCATCTGTCCCACGGCGAACAGCGTCAGCTTGAGATCGCGATGGTGCTGGCGACGCAACCACGCGTCATTCTGCTTGACGAGCCGCTGGCGGGGATGGGGCAGGCCGAGGCTCGCGGCATGGTCGCTCTGATCGCATCGCTCAAACTGAATCGCGCGGTGCTTGTCGTCGAGCACGATATGGATGCGGTGTTTGAGTTGGCGGACCGCCTCACCGTGATGGCGGACGGGCAGGTGATCGCCAGCGGGTTGCCGCAGATGGTGCGCAACGATCCGGCGGTGAAGCTCGCTTATCTGGGTGACGGAGACGCCGCATGAGCGATCTCCTCTACGTCCAGAAGCTGGAAGCGTTTTACGGCGCTGGCCAGGTGCTGCACGGCATCGACCTGAAAGTCGGGCGTGGTGAGCAGATCGCGTTGATCGGCCGCAATGGCATGGGAAAGACGACGCTGCTGCGCTCTCTGATCGGTCTCGTGGCCGACACGCGCGGTCATATTGAATTCGCCGGGCATGACATCAAGGGCGAAGCGCCGGAAATCATTGCGCGGGCCGGCATGGCGCTGGTGCCTGAAGGGCGTGGCGTATTCGCCTCGTTGAACGTGGTCGAGAATATCACAATGGCAGCTCGCGCCGGTACCGACGGGCAAACGCGCTGGACACTGGATAAAATCTATCAGCTGTTCCCACGCCTCCATGCGCGGCGCCACAATGGCGGCCATCAACTCTCCGGCGGCGAACAGCAGATGCTGACCATCGGGCGTGCATTGATGACCAACCCGGATTTGCTCCTGATTGACGAGGCGACCGAAGGTCTCGCGCCGCTGGTGGCGAAGGATATCTGGGCGACGTTCGGTATCATCCGCAGCGAGGGCGTTGCCACCATCGTGGTCGACAAGGATTTCCGCGCGCTGTCACGCGTCGCCGACCGCATGGTGATGCTCTCGAAGGGCGTCGTGGTATTTGACGGATCGCCCAGTGAGCTTGCCGCGAAGCAGGATATGCTGGAGCAGCACCTCGGCGTTTAGCGCGCGCTCGCTGCCTTCGCCACAAAGACCAGCGGCTCTTTCGTCAACACCGGGGTCACGGTGTCGATCAATTTTGCCGCCGCATCATTCACCGCAAGCCCTGCCGTATCGACACTGGCCGAGGCCCGCGAATAAAGCGGCTCGCGGCTTTGAAGGATGGTTCGCAATTCCTGCATGGCTGAGCGATCGTCGGCCATGGGGCGGAGATCGCCCTGCTTGCGCACGCGGCCCATATGTTCTTCGGGTTTGGCTTTCAGCCACACCGTATAGAACGACGACAGCACGAGATCGAAGGTCAGTGGTTCGGACACGATGCCGCCGCCGGTCGCAAGCACGATCAATTCTTTGCGCGCAAGCAATTGCACCAGCGCGATCTGTTCCATGCGCCGAAATCCCTCCTGGCCGTAAAGCGCGATGATCTCGGCGACCGACAATCCGTTCTGCTGCTCGATCTCTTTGTTCAGTTCGACGAAAGCCCATCCGATTTTTTTCGCCAGCAATTTTCCGAGTGTAGACTTGCCGGCTCCGCGCAGGCCGATCAGCGCGATCCCCGAGAATTGCGCAGTGCGCCGCGTCGTCGCGTTGCCTGACAGTGCATCCTTGGCCTGGGTGATTTGCGAGGGCGATGCGTTGCGCATCAGGTCGCGGACCACAAGCCAGTCTGGCGTAGTGTCGGCTGTCGGAATCAGATCCTCGACATGCGCGCCCATCGCGGCCGAGACGCGGCGAAGGAGTACAATCGAAACGTTGCCCTTGCCGCTCTCGAGCTGCGCAATATAGCGCTCTGAAATTCCGGAGGTTTTCGCCAGCACCTTGCGGGACATGCCGCGCAGCGCACGCAGGGTGCGGACGCGCTGGCCAAGCTGTTCGAGAAACTCGTCTTCAGCGTTTGGCTTCTTGCTCATGCGCGATCAAATTCCCTCGCGTCGAGGTCGCGCGAGACCTGAAACATAATGCCGTGCAGGATTGACAGCAAGCAAGTGCAGTGACTTTATATGAATTATAATTCTAAAAGCTGGGGAGAACGTCATGAGCATCAATGAAGGGACACCCGCGTCATGAGCGACGTGTCCGGACATTATAATGCGGTGACGTATCTGCTCGACCGCAACGTCGATGAAGGGCGGGGATCGAAGGTTGTCTTCAAAGACCCCGCATCTGAAATCACCTACGGTGAATTGCAGAAGCAGACGCGGCGTCTCGCGAATGTGCTGAAGCGGCTCGGCGTGCGGCGCGAGGAGCGCGTCGCCATGATGATGCTCGACACTGTCGATTTCCCAATTGTTTTTCTGGGCGCGATCCGCGCCGGCATCGTGCCCGTGCCGCTCAACACGCTGCTCACCGCCGAACAATACGCCTACATCCTTTCGGATTGCCGCGCGCGTGTGCTGTTCATTTCCGAAGCACTGCTGCCGGTGGTGAAGGATGTGCTCGGCCGCATGCCGGATTTGCAGCAAGTCGTCGTGTCGGGCGCGAACGCTCATGGCCACACGCTGCTGAAGGACGAACTGGCGAAAGAGTCCGATAAATTTGAAACCGTCGCAACGCATGCGGACGAACCCGCATTCTGGCTTTATTCGTCCGGCTCCACCGGCATGCCGAAGGGAGTGCGCCATCCGCATTCCAATCTGGAAGCGACGGCAGAGACCTATGCCAAAAAGGTTCTCGGTATTCGCGAAGACGATGTGTGCCTGTCGGCCGCAAAATTGTTTTTCGCTTACGGCCTCGGCAATGCGCTGACATTTCCGATGAGTGTGGGTGCGACGACGATCCTCAATCCAGAACGCCCCACGCCGCAGGTCATGTTCGATCTGATTGCGAAGCATGAGCCGAGCATTTTCTTCGGCGTGCCGACATTGTTCGCCGCGATGCTCAACGACGAGGCCTATAAGAAAGCGCCGCGCAGCAAGCGCCTGCGCATCTGCACGTCGGCGGGCGAGGCGCTGCCTGAACTTGTCGGCCAGACATGGAAAGATCGCTTCGGTGTCGATATTCTGGACGGCGTCGGCTCGACCGAACTGCTGCACATTTTTCTGTCCAACATTCCGGGCGACATCAAATACGGCACCTCGGGAAAACCCGTTCCGGGTTATGGCATTCGCC
>JAPLPA010000453.1:0-359 GCA_026400415.1 Afipia sp.
CTTCGGCGGCCTTTGGCTCCGGCTCGGCGCCGGACCGATCAATTTGAATATTGTGACGCCTTGGCTAGCGTCGGCGATCGAGGAAAATCTCGGCAAGGATCATTCCGTCGAGGTCGGCGGAACGCAAATCGAGCGCGCCGGCCGAATCCGCATCGCCGTTAGGCTTCTCGATGTCGTCGTTCGGGATCGCGATCGTAATATCGTCGCCAGCGCACCAAAAGCAGAAGTGCGATTGTCGGGCACTGCGCTGATGGTGGGCCGGCTGCGCGCGGAGACACTTCGTTTGGTCGGCGCGGAATTATCGGTTCGGATAACGCCTGACGGACGCGTGATCGTCTCCACGGGGCAAAGCAATAGCC
>JAPLPA010000453.1:383-1675 GCA_026400415.1 Afipia sp.
CCCGCTTGCGACCGCTAAGGTCCCGGTGAAACCCGTGCCAGCCGTCCCGACATTGCCTGCGGCACCGTTTCAAGCATCACCGACTGCGCCGCCGGTTGCGGCCGCAACACCACCATCGTCTACAAGCGGATTAATCGCAGCGCTCGACTGGCTGGACAGTCTCGGTGCGAAAGGCCTCGACGGACAAAGCCTCAATGAAATCGGTTTGCGCAATGGCGTGCTGACGGTCGACGACCAGCGCAGCAATAGCCAGTTCACTTTTCAGAATATCAGCCTTGGTTTACGTCGCCCCGCCGATGGGGGCGTTGCATTTAACGTTGGTGAAGAAGGCAAGAATGGATGGCAACTAAAGGTGGCTGTTGGCGCACCATCGAACGGCGTCCGGTCGATTGATATCAGCGCCGACAGAGTTCCGTCGAACAATCTTCTCCTTGCCGCGCGGTTGAAGGATTTCACTTACGCCGCCGATCTGCCGTTGAGCGGCGAACTCAAAGGTGAAATCGCTCGCGACGGTTTGCCAACCTACTTTCGTGGCGAGATCAGTGCAGGTAAGGGCAGCGTTGTCGATTTGAAGGTGCCCGATGCTCATCTCGAGGCACCCAACGACAGCGTGCCGAATTGGCAACTCGGCCTCAGCGGCGGAAATTTCCTTCTTGCGGGCGAGAAGGGCGAAGACGCCGTCTTGTTTAATCGCATCGCGATTCGGATTCGTTTGGATACCGACAACCGCCGCGTCATTCTTACCCAATGCGATATCAGCAACGGTGAAATCGGCATCGCGGGATCTGGAAGTCTGGATTACGCGGGCAGGGAGGCTCGTTTAACTCTCGGAATGGCCGCGACGCCGATGCCCGTCTCAGTTCTGAAACGCATCTGGCCGGTGCTTGTCGCGCCTGAAGTTCGCGAATGGACCATCGACCGCGTGGACAAGGGGACGTTGCAGCAGCTTGATGTCGCGATCAATGCACCGACCCACACATTGGTGCGTGGCGGCCCGGCGATTCCCGATGAGGGACTCTCGATCAACTTCCTCGCAAGCAATGTGACTGTGCGACCGGTGGATGACATGCCGTCGGTTCGTGATGGCGATATGAAAGGCCGCATTAGCGGCCGAACTGTCAACGTAACGGTTGCTCAGGGCGCGATCGATACGCCTTCGGGACGAAAGCTGACGATGTCGGATTTTCTGTTCGAGGTGCCGGACCTGGTTCCGAAGCCTTCGCCCGCGCGGGTAAAATTCCGGATCGAAGGACCTGTGCCGGCCGCTGCTGAAATTCTTCAGTCGGATCGCT
>JAPLPA010000544.1 GCA_026400415.1 Afipia sp.
AAAAAATAGCGGTACTAGGCTGCCGGTTCGGCGGATGGAATGGAGTAGCGCGCAAGTCCACCCGCTGATCTCGATCACAGGCGTGGGAAACAGTAGGCGAACTGCCGATGTGCAAAGGGGCTTAGCTTGCTCGCTGCACAATCGAATTGATCCACGCTATCCGCACGTAAAAAAATCGTAGAAGCAACACGCTGCTTAAAAAGGCAAGACTCCCTTCGGCAGCTGCACTCCAAGTTCGACGAAACCAAAATAAGCTACCACGACGCTTGGCAGCGCAATCATAGCCGCCAACCTCCAGCTCATTTGTCCGAATCCACGCATCATCAAAAGCAAAATTAGGATGGTGTCGATGATAAACCCGACGTATGGCAGTGTAACCGCATACACACAGAGCGCGATTGCCGCGATGGCCACACGCCATGACTTGTAGTCGATCTCAAGAGCTGCGACCGGCTTGACGAATGAGAAGAGATAAATTCCCAGTCCGAATATTAGTAACAGCACTGACAGAGAACGGGGGAAGAAGCCGGAGTCCGGGGACCGGAGTGTGCCAAATGGCAAATTAACCGCAGAAACCAGCGCGATGCAGGCCACCGCTATTAGGAAAAAACCACTGATGCGGTCGGCGTTGCCGAACGCGACCCACCTGATTTTACCAAGCAATGTTTCGGGCATCCGCACCCCTTATCGAGACGATAGCAAAAAACGCCCCAACACATACCATTCTGTATACAGTTTAATTTATCCATTAGGGTTAGATGAGTCAACCAGACCAAGTCTGCAAGGGCGCCGACAAAACAACCTTGCTTGAGGCGTAACCGCGTCCCGAAAAATGGTCACCGTTACAGTTTGAGAGACGACTTATCAGCATCGCCTAGATCAAGTGCCGCATCCGGCTTTTCTGTTCCTGCAATCATGCTGAAGAAAGTGCAGATGATGTCGCACTCACTTGTGCGTTGCGTTACGTCACTTCTCGCAGCTCTGGTTCGAAAATGGTTTTGATATTCGCCGTATCAACGAATGTATCGGTGACAATTGGAGAAATCTCACCGCTACTTCCAATTTGATCCCCGCGGCAACGCCATTTCGTAGTCTCCTCCATCCATAAGCAGACCGAGCCGGCGCTGGAGCCATCCTGTTCAAACCGGGCAAATAGGATTGGAACGCTTCCAGACAAACTGTATACTGCATTCAATACTTTCAACATACGCGGCACAGATCGCGAACTGAATAGGAATTGTGGAGGATAAAAATGAAAAGAAGTGTTTTTCTCACCGGGCTCGCCTTGTGCGTGCTTGCAATACCGACGTCTGCAATCACCGCCCAGCCGGAATATCCCAGCAAGGCGATTGTCATGATCGTTCCGTTTCCGGCCGGTGGTCGCACCGATGTTGTTGGGCGGATCGTTGCGCAAGAACTGTCAAAAGAACTCAAAAAACCGGTCGTTATCGTAAACAAACCTGGAGCAGGCAGTGTCCTCGGCGCACGCGAGGTGGCCGACGCACCAGCTGACGGCTATACGCTGGGCTTCTTCTCGAGCGCTGCCGTTTCCGTGCAGTACACAGTCCCCACGCCAATTTCTTTGTCGGAATTCAAGCTGATTTCGATCGTCAACACTGATCCGGCGGCTGTGGCGGTGCAGTGGTCGTCAC
>JAPLPA010000576.1 GCA_026400415.1 Afipia sp.
CCTTGGCGAGACGCATATCGTCGAAGCCTCGATTGCAGCATTCCTGGTCATGGCCATTTCGATTGTGGTCGATTTCTTTCGCGCCCGCGCGCTCACGAATGTCGCCAAAAAGACGGACAGCGAGGCGCTGGAAGCCGACGCCCTGCACTTCTCGTCCGATATGTGGTCCTCGGGCGCGGTAATCCTGGGACTGGGCGGCGTCGCGCTGGGCTTTCCGTGGATGGACTCCGCAGCTGCGATCCTCGTCGCTGTGCTGATCTGCTTTGCGGGCTGGAAACTCGGCAAGCGCACCATCGACACGCTGACGGATGTCGCGCCGTCAGGCGTCGCCGAGCAACTGCGCGAAGCCATCGGAAATGTCCCCGGCGTGCTGGCGCTGGAGCGCATCCGCATCCGCAAGGTCGGCGCGACGCTGTTCGTGGATATTAACGTGGGCGCCAATCGCGCGCTGCCGATGGACGGCGTGGCGGAACTGAAAGAGCGCATTGAGACACAGGTCCGCAAGATCGCGAAAAATGCGGAGCTTAACATCGCGGCCACCCCCCGCGCGCTCGATGACGAAACGGTGCTGGAACGCGTCATGGTGATCGCACACAACCGCAAGCTCGCGGTGCACCACGTCACGGTTCAGGCTGTATCGGGAAGACTGTCGGTGTCGCTCGATCTGGAAGTCAATGGCGCGCTGCCGCTCGGCGTGGCCCACGATATCGCTTCGGGGCTGGAAGCCGCGATCAAGGATGAGATCGGCAGCGACATCGAGGTCGAAACGCATATCGAACCGCTGCAGATGGAAGACATCGCCGGCACCGACGCATGGCCGGAGCGCGTGGAAATCATTTGCGCGACGCTGTCAAAGGTCGCCCAGTCGAATGGCGTCATTCGCGACATTCACGACGTGCGCGTGCGCGAGACCACTGAGGGCGAGATCGTCAATTTCCACTGTTACGTCGATCCCTCACGTAGCGTCCATGACGTGCATGAGAATGTCGATGAGGTAGAGCGCGGATTGCGCCGCCAGTTTCCTGAAATCCATCGGGTGATCGGCCACGCCGAACCACGGGCGGAATAGCGCGTTAGCACCGACAGCGAAGGCAAAACACCATGCGAACTGAAGAAGCCCGCCCGATTCGCCTTGAAGATTACCGCGCACCGAACTGGCTGGTTGAGACGGTGCATCTCGACGTTTCGCTCGATCCCGCCACTACGCGCGTGCGCGCGAAGCTGGCGCTCAAGCCGAATGCCGGCAACGCAACGCCCTCTCCGCTTGTATTCGACGGCGACGACCTCACGCTTGTTTCGGTCTCCATCGACGGCAGGCCGTTGGCAAAGGACGCCTTTGCCGCGACCGCCGACAGCCTGACGATTCCGCAGCCGCCCAAAGGCCCCTTTACGCTGGAGATCGAAACCACGCTCAACCCGACAGCCAACACCAAACTGATGGGCCTTTACCGCTCCAGTGGCACCTACTGCACCCAATGCGAGGCCGAAGGATTCCGCCGCATCACTTACTTCCCGGACCGGCCTGACGTGATGGCGATCTACACCACGCGCATCGAAGCCGAGCGCAAGGATGTCCCGATCCTGCTCGCCAACGGCAACCTCATCGACAGCGGCGACGTGGCCGGCACCACGCGGCACTTTGCCGTCTGGCACGATCCGTTCCCCACGCCGTCCTATCTGTTCGCGCTGGTCGGCGGCGACCTTGGCATCATTGAGGACAGGTTCATCACGGCCTCGGGCCGCAACGTCGTTTTGAAAATCTTTGTCGAACACGGCAACGAGCCGCGCGCCGAATACGCCATGGATGCGCTCAAGCGTTCGATGCGCTGGGACGAAACCGCGTTCGGGCGCGAATACGACCTCGATATTTTCATGATCGTCGCCGTGTCCGACTTCAACATGGGTGCGATGGAGAACAAGGGCCTCAACGTCTTCAACGACAAATACGTGCTGGCTTCGCCACAGACCGCAACCGACGCCGATTTCGGCGGCATCGAGGCCGTCATCGCGCATGAGTATTTCCATAACTGGACCGGCAACCGCATCACCTGCCGTGACTGGTTCCAGCTTTGTCTCAAGGAAGGCCTGACCGTATTCCGCGATCAGGAGTTCACCTCCGACCAGCGCTCGCGGCCTGTGAAGCGTATCGCCGACGTGCGCAACCTGCGCGCCACCCAATTCGTTGAGGACGCCAGCCCGCTCGCCCATCCGGTGCGGCCCGAGACCTATCGC
>JAPLPA010000259.1 GCA_026400415.1 Afipia sp.
GATCTCTAAGAAGAAGTCGGTGAAGATCACGCCAGCGGTGGTCGAGGAATTCCTTGGCGTGCCGAAATATCGTTACGGCGAGATCGAGACCGACGACCAGGTTGGCGTTGTGACTGGATTGGCGTGGACCGATGTGGGCGGTGAGCTGCTCACGATTGAGTCCGTGATGATGCCCGGCAAAGGCCGCATGACGGTGACGGGCAATCTGCGCGACGTGATGAAGGAATCGATCTCGGCGGCGGCGTCTTACGTTCGCTCGCGCGCGGTCACTTACGGCATCGAACCGCCATTGTTCGAGCGCCGTGACATCATCCGCAGGCGTTGCGATGACGACATCCATCGTCTCGGTGCTGACCGGCATTCCGATCCGCCATGACGTGGCGATGACCGGAGAGATCACGCTGCGCGGCAGGGTGCTGCCTATCGGCGGTCTGAAGGAGAAGCTGTTGGCTGCTGCGCGTGGCGGCATAAAGACGGTCTTCATTCCGGAAGACAATGCAAAGGATCTCACGGAGATTTCCGACGCCATCAAAGGCGGCATGGAAATCATCCCGGTCGCGCGGATGGACGAAGTGCTGGCAAAAGCGCTGGTGCGGGTGCCTGTGCCGATTGTCTGGGAGGAGGACACCAAGGTTCTTCCGAAGGCAGACGTTGCGGACGATGCTGCTGGCGGTCTGACGGCGCACTGAGCATTACTGCAATCAATCAAAACGGCGTCCGAAAGGGCGCCGTTTTCGTATGTTGAGAGCAACTTTCCGAAGATGCCGGGTTGCGCGAAACATGCTGGGACCGCTAGAAGGGGCGTGCGTTGCTGCTTGTTCGGCGCGCCTTAAGGGCGATTAGCTCAGCTGGTTAGAGCATCTCGTTTACACCGAGAGGGTCGGCGGTTCGAATCCGTCATCGCCTACCAATCATTTCGGCTAGTGAACTAATGCGGACATTCCCTCCAAAAGCACGCCTTTGAATCTTGCATGCGACCGATTATCCTGCTGCCGCTGCTGACGCAGTCGGGGACAATAGGCATGGGTAAATCAGTCGCCTGTATGATTTGCGGGTTCGCAATACTCATCGTCAGTGACAGGATTGCGCTGGGCCAGTCGGGTTCGACGGGTGGAACAATCGGCAAGACCGATAAATCGGTATTGGGCGGGGAGGTGTCACCTAAAATCCAGCCTAAAAAAAGATCATTGCCAAAGGCGGCTACCCGAGCGCCTTCTCGACAAGGCGTCGGGGACGGTGGCGTGGCTAGATACGATGGGACGTGGACGGGGATAGTTTCGCCCGGCTGCTCGACTCCCGACATCATATTATCCATTACCATATCCGGAGGCCAGATCATGGACCCTCACCCGATGGTGTCTTCCGGCACGATCACTCCGACGGGATCATTCCGCCTTGTCGGATTCGACGGCGGCGTCGGCACCGGGAGCTTCTCCGGAAACACAGCTTCAGGTTCCTACCGATCGACCAACGGCTGCGTGGGCAATATTCGGGCGACCAGGAACTGAAACAGACCGGCACAGGCTCAACAAAAAGTCGCCCAAAAACCCATATCTATCAATCGTTCTATATTTGAGCATCTCCGGTTGCACCGAGCGGGTCGGCGGTTCGAATCCGTCATCGCCTACCATTTTGATAACACTTGGAAAATCATTCCCCGGTTCCGGGTGTGTCGTATACACCACACCAAAGTGGATTTCGCATCGCTCCCCCGTCCGTTGGAAGAAAATAATACCGCTAGCGCGCCTCCGGTGTGACAATACCGCACAGGGAATGGGAAGCGCTTTGGCGTTGAGACCCCGGTTGGGCCGTGCGTCATGCCGCGACAACAGGGGACTTTCATGCGCTCGGTATTGCATCGCGTTGTTTCGAACATTTTGACGCCGGTCGTTTTGATATCGATCGCGTACACGACTGACGTGCTCGGGCACGCCGCCGCTCAGACTCCACCTGTCGCACCCAAGAAAACTAACCTGGAGGTCATCCTTGCCGACCAGCGCATTTGCTGGATTCGCGAACGGCGGGACAATAATGGAAATTGGGGCGAGGACCTTCTGTCCGATCCCAGACCGCGAACACCGAGTAACGTGAGAGACGGACTGGACATCGGCAGTTCGGCGAATCCCGAACTGGTCAGGATCGGTAACGATCTTTATTTGAGGCCAAAGCGAGGCGATCGCGATTCAACGAATAGCGATTTGCGTTATCATCGAGTCCGGTGCCCCGATGTCGTGGGCAATCCCGATGGGATCTATCTGGGCCTCGAACTCATCAAGACCTTAAGCAAGGAAACGAAAACTGAAACGGTGGCCGCGACCGGTGCGTTCTCCAGCCAATATACCGACAGCAACGATCCGCTCGGCGTCGGGTTTGTGATTGGCAAGGACTTCACGCTTGGCAGAAGCAACTGGACCCTCGGTCCATACGCTTCGTTCGACTGGCTCAAAATGTCGGTCAATCACACCTTCGCAAACGGCGCTTATTTCGGAACCACGACGCACTGGGTCATCAATGCTGGCGCAAGACTTGGATACAGGGTCGCACCGGGTTGGTTGATTTACGGTCTTGGCGGAGCCGCATGGCTCAATGAAGATCTCAACTTCTCTTTCATCCCGGGAGTTTCGCAAAAGAACGTCACTACGCCGGGCGTCCTGGCCGGTTTCGGAACCGAATACCAACCGAGCGGCTGGCAGGTTGCAGGCAATCCGATTGCGTTGTCGGCCCAATACCAGCACATTTGGTACAACGACGCGACCTTCAACATGCCGACGCCGGCATCACCGGCCTTCAATTACGTGTTTAAGCGCGAAGACGACACCGTCAAATTCGGCGTGATCGTCCGGTTCAGATAGGATTCTGGAATTCTTCCAGAGAACACTGACGCCCGTAGCGGATGCAGGGACACTTGTGTATCGAGATCGTGGAGATCACGCGAGGGGAAGCTATGCCGGGACGCACGTTCGATATGTTGCTGCTGTCGGGACTTGCAGGCATCGTCATGTTTGTCTGCTGCGCGCTGTTCGGTGGCGCATTTCTCGGCGGTGCATTCGATAGACAGCTTGGCACCGACGGAATTTCCGATATCAGCGCGCGGAAGATGTCGCCGCGCCACTAGGTCGCCAAGCGATTATTTGATCGCCTTAAGGCTGAACGCGGATTGCGTCAGCGGAGCGGCTCAAATCCGTCATCGCCTACCATTTTATCAGCGGTCGGCCGAAAGCCCGACTCCAGACAGTCAGAAAACGCGGAAACCATGAATGCGCGACAGCGCCTCGGTAAGCCCATGTGCGGTACTGAAGACCGTCTTCCGACAGCAATTCCTGATATCCACCATTCGTCTCGGTTGCGTTGTGAATGTGCCGCAATATTTCCCGCGCGGATGACCGATATGTTTCGGTGCCTGAACCTTCGTCGTAGTCCAGCATACGGTCGGCGAATTCGACATTGAAAGTCGGCCACGCGGAGCGGCCCTGATAGGAGGGCGTCGCGATCCGGTGAATGAATTTCTTGCGCGGATTCTCGGCGGATACAAAAAAGTGAAACGTATTCGGGATTCGGAAGCGCGGCTCCGCAAGAATGAGGTCGGTGGTGGCCGCAAACAGCGCGCGCTCGTTCTGGTTTTTCAGATCCCAAAATCCGCGCTGAACATTGACGAAATCCAGTGCGATCGAGGATGCGGGCGTCGTTACGTTGCAATCCAGACTATGCGTGATGTAGCCGTTCCTGCCGAACAGCGCGAGCAGTTCCTGTTTGTAGTCCTGTAGCGTGCGACCGAGAATTGTCTCCAGTTCGCGCTGGTCCGACACGCCAAGCGCGATGCTGCGCAGAAAGGTGGCGTACACGCTCGCATTGGTGACAAAACGCAGACGCTCGGCACGCGTATCGGTTGCGGCAGAGCGCGGTGCGCCGACATCGCAAAGGATCGATGTCATGCCATGCGCCTCATAAGGCTCCAGACTGCTCGCGAGTTCGCTGACCGATGTTTTCAACTCGCCGCGATACTCGTCGAGCATCATCTGGCCAACGCGAGCAGCGTCAGCCATTGCGGCGTAAGGCGACGGCCTTCGGTCGGCACCGATCAGTTGCTCAACACCGGCGAGAATCCCCAAAAGCGTGTCGGACGGCAGCGCGAAATAGTTGGCACCGATGTGGCGGCCGCTTCCAACCGGAATGAGTGTCGTCGTGACGATCCCGGATCGGACCGCGCCCAGCATCAGCCTCACGCTTTTTTCCAGCAAGCGGATTCGGCGGACCGCGTCCTCGGAACTCATGACAGTCTCGGGATCGAGAACGTCGGGATAAAACCACGCAAAGTCGCGCGGATAATAGGCGGAGGCATGCGGTGCGCCGGTGACGAGAAAAGCCTCCTGCGCCGAAAATGCGCTGTTCATGGAATGCAAATAAAGCTCGTCGATGGTCGAGGCGCTGGAATGCGATTTCCGCAAGAAGCGGTCGGAAAGGAAGTTGGCCGCCTGCAGACAATTGGCAACGCAGGTCGCAGCTACACCCCGATAAAACCGGTGCTCGATGTGTGAAGGCGAAGGTGCTTCCGAAATGCTGCTCACATGTCCCTCATCGAATGCGACCCCGCCGTACCGGCGAATCTAGTCTGGAGCAGGCAATGATACCGCGCCTTAGCGCTATTGGCTCAAGGCCGGCGCATGAGCGTGAACTGCGATTGCGTCAGCCTGCATGTCTTGTCGCCGACACAATCCACGATGGGAATCACCTTGGCGTCGCGCACCAGATGCTCCCGCGTGTCTTCGGAGCGGTTTGGCATCAGGATCGACATTGCGGCGCGCATGGCGTCGCCGATCGCCGCATCGGCGGCGGCATCGACCTTGTCCGTCAGAATCACGGCATCGACAATGTCGGGATTGCGAACGTCGATATCGATAATGATCAAACCGATTGGAAGCGGCGTCAGCGCGACGCCGGCAAACTTGCAGGTCCATCAATTTTGGCAAATCGAAAATAGGCGCCGCCCATCGGGGCGCGCGATACACTCCGGTTTCGTATTTGCGCGCACGAGGCACGCCGCCAGATCCGGCGCGGCATCGAGATTTAGTTTTGAATTGCCTAGACCCGGCACGCCGTCCCACGGACTGCCGTTCGCTTTGGTTTTATCGGCGGTGATGCTCAGGTCGTAAGTAACATCGGCGGCAACGCCTGTCCCCGGCGCAAGAAGCGCGAAACAAACCGCTACGCAAATCATTGCCGCAAAGCGCGTCATGCTCTTTCCTCCCAGATCGCCGCAAGATGCACGATGGTCCGCACGGCGGCTTCCATGTCCTGAACGCTGACCCATTCGAGGCGGGAGTGGAAGGCGTGTTCTCCAGCGAAAATGTTGGGGCAGGGCAATCCCATAAATGACAGCCGCGAACCGTCGGTGCCGCCGCGAATGCTGCTGCAGACCGGTGCAAGGCCAGCGCGCCGGATTGCCTCCATCGCATTGTCCACAATGGCGGGATGCCGGTCGAGCACCTCCTTCATGTTGCGATATTGCGGCTTGATGTCGAGCGTAGTGGTTGAGTGCGGGAAATCCTTCATCACGTCTTTGACGATGCGGTCCAGCAGCGCTTCTTTATCCTTCAATCCCTGTTCACTGAAATCGCGCACGATCAGCGAGAGCGTTGCGCTGTCGAGTCCGCCCTGAAGTCCGACCGGATGCAAAAAGCCGTCGCGGCCGTCCGTTGTCTCGGGTGACATCTCAGCAGGGAGACGATCGACAATGCGTGCGGCGATCTTCAGCGCATGCTCCATTTTGCCCTTGGCGAATCCGGGATGCGCGCTGACGCCCTGAATTGTGAGCGTCGCACCGTCGGCGGAGAATGTTTCATCTTCCAAATGGCCCGCACTCTCACCGTCGATGGTGTAGGCGAAATCGGCGCCGAGTTTTTTCAGATCAACCTTATCCGCACCGCGTCCGATTTCCTCATCCGGCGTGAACAGGATTTTGATGACGCCGTGTTTGATTTGCGGGTTGCGCATCAGCACGCCCACGGCGTCCATGATTTCGGCTACACCGGCCTTGTTGTCCGCGCCAAGCAATGTGGTGCCGTCGGTCGTAATAATGTCGTTGCCGATTTGATCGGCGAGGGCGGGATGTTCAGCCACGCGGATGATTTGCGCCGGATCGGCGATTAAGGCGATGTCGCCGCCCTGATAATCGCGAACGATCTGCGGCTTGACGTTCTTGCCCGTGCAGTCCGGCGAGGTGTCCATGTGCGAGCAAAAGCAAATCACCGGAACGGTCTTTTCGGTGGTGGCGGGCACCGTTGCATAGACATAGCCGTGCTCGTCCAGATGCGCGTCCTTGAGCCCCAGGTCACGCAATTCCTGTGCGAGCAGGCGGCCGAGGTCTTTTTGTTTTTCGGTGGAGGGGCAGGTGGGGGATGTGGCGTCTGATTGGGTGTCGATGCGAACGTAGCGCAGGAAACGCTCGGTGACTGTGTGGTCGAACGCGATGGACTTCACGCCGCTACTCCGAAACGCCGCAGATTGAATTTGCGCTGCATGTCAGCACAACAACACGACGCAAAGAAAAACGCCATTCCGGTGCGCCTCAATGTGGCGGGCCGGAATGGCGTTTGAAATCGAAAGCTGACGTTAGACGGCTTCCTTCAGCTCCTTGGCTGCGCGGAAAGCGACCTTCTTACTGGCCTTGATCTGGATGGCTTCGCCGGTGGCAGGGTTGCGGCCCATGCGGGCGGCGCGCTTGCGAACCTGGAGAATGCCGAGGCCGACGATGCGAATGCGCTCGCCCTTCTTCAGATGCTTGGTGATGCGATCGACGAGATCGTTGAGGATTGTTTCTGCCTGCTTCTTTGACAGTTCGTGATCTTCGGCCATCGCGGCAGCAAGATGCTTGAGCGTGACAGTTGTTGGGGTAGCTGCCTTCTTCGCCATATTGAACCCTCCTCGGTTGGTACTGGCTGCGGAAAAACGCGGTGTATCAGGGCTTAGTTGATTCGGACGAGGTCTGACTACGATGTTTTGCCCTAAAATCAGGTATTATTTGAATCGACAGTGGAAAAATGGCTGTTTTGCGGGGGGATTCGCAACAACCTTGACTAAAAGGGGGCCGGCCTTTAAGTCCCAGCGTTCGTGCGGATCGCGTCGATCTACGCGGGAGTAGCTCAGTTGGTTAGAGCGCCGGCCTGTCACGCCGGAGGTCGCGGGTTCGAGCCCCGTCTCTCGCGCCACCCGCCGGCCAACCCCACAATTTCATCAATTCACTTTCATCAAATCAATGGCTTACCAGCCAACGCATGTTGTCGCGGCGTTCGAATGCGCGTGGCGCAATCGAACCTCTCGCCTTTGACCCTTCCAAGTGATGCGGTCGTTCCTGTATTGCTGGCGGGCGCGTGAGTGCGCCAACGAACAAGCAATGCAGGCGAGGACGGTCATCATGGCGAGCACAACAAAAAGCAACAGAACCTATCGTCTCGCCGTCATTCCGGGCGACGGCATCGGCAAGGAAGTGGTGCCGGAGGGCATTCGCGTGTTGGAAGCGGCTGCAAAGAAATTTAACTTCAATCTGCAGCTCGACGATTTCGACTTTGCATCCTGCGACTA
>JAPLPA010000078.1:0-5859 GCA_026400415.1 Afipia sp.
GCTTGGCGTCGTAGCCCGCGACCATCTGCGGAAACGCCATGTTGAGCTTCGGCGACGCTCCGAGACCTGCAGCGGGCGGACCGTCGGAAGGTACCGACGTCGACGGTTTGCGCGGCATCGGCTTGCGCATGAAAAAATCGAACGCCTCGGCGACGCGTGAATCGAATATCTTGTCGGCCTTGCGGGACGGATCCTGAAACTGCGCGATATAAAGATGATCGCCATATTTTTTTCGCAACAGTGCGATAGGGTCTTCGGACGTTCGCGGAGTATGCGGGGTGTTGACGCCCACCACCCCCGCCACGCGGTTCGGATAGCGCAGCGGCATCTGCCAGACGATGAACCCACCCCAATCGTGACCGACAAAAATTGCCTTGTCGATTTTCAGATGATCGAGCAGGGCAATCAGGTCAGCAGTGAGATTTTCGATGCTGTAGGCTTCAACCGCTTCCGGCCTTTCGGTCGCGCCATAACCGCGCTGATCCGGCGCGATGACTCGAAATCCCGCATCGCTTAGCGACTTGATCTGATGACGCCAAGAGAATGCAATCTCAGGCCAGCCGTGACACAGGACGATTGGCAGCTTGTCCGATTTTGGACCCGCTTCGTAGAAGCCCATGCGAATGCCGTTGACGTTCGCAAATTGTAGCGGCGGCATATCAATCATCGCAAATGCCGCTTCAGCTTGCCGCGCCCGACATTGTATCGGGGGACGCAAATGCCGCCTGCAGCTTTGCGAATTCCGCCGGCAGCATATCGGCCAGATGCTTCACATCGGGAATTACGTTGGCGCCTGCAATAAAACCGAAATCGAGCTGGTCACGATAGCTTTGCACAGTGATGTTCAATGCAAGGCTGTGCGTTGCAATCGAGACCGGGAAGATGTGTAACAGCTCCGCGCCGACCGCATATAATGTCTGGCGCGGACCCGGCACATTCGAAATCGTCACGTTGGCGGCTGGTGGCAGCACATCGGAAAGGCTGGAACGGCTGTAGAGCAGCGCCAGCACCTGCACGAGGATCGGCGCCCCGAGCATCGAGATATTCGACATCGACGGCATCAGCGCCCGAAGCGGATGCGACATTTCCTTCGACTTCGTGGAGTTTGCGATGATGGCTTCCATGCGCTGCTTAGGATCTTCGATATCGGTCGCGAGCGAACACACCATGCCGAACACCTGATTATTGGCGTCGGTGTTGCCTTCCTCGCGCAAGGAAATCGGAACGCCGGCAGTGAGCGATTTCGTGGGCAGAGCGCCCTCTTCCAGCAAGAAGCGCCGCAGCACGCCGCTTGAGACCGCCATGACAACGTCGTTCAGCTTGCCTCCCGCTTTCTTTGCCAAAGCCTTCGCGTCCGGCAACGAAATCGAAACCGCAGCAAAACTGCGCTCCGATGAAACAGCCTTGTTTAATACGCTCGGCGGCGAGATCAGCCCTGCAATGTCCTGACGCGCCTTCGGGTCGGATATCCTCGACACCATGTCGGTGACGCTTTTCACCATCTCCGGCACATTGCCAAGAAACTTCATGCCGGTCTCAAGTTGGAACATGGCGTTATCGAACAGGATGGAGCCGATATCGCTCTTGCCGCTGCGAGGGAGATCGAAGCTCTTGGCAGTCGACGCATCGAGCGGCTTGCGCCACAGCGTCGTGTAGGAATCGACGAAGTTGGCCGCAATGTCTCGTGGCTCATTGGACTGAACGACGCGCGCCGTCGGCGGCGGCACTTCGCGCGGTACTGGCGAGACGTCATAGACCATGTTGGTGAGCGCAGCACCTGCTCCGCCGTCGATGCAGGCATGATGGATTTTCGAATAAAGTCCGATCTCACCGTTATCCATGCCCTCAAAGACATAGAATTCCCACAAAGGCCGTGCACGGTTGAGCAACTTGGCGTGGATCCACCCCACGGTCTGTTCGAGAATTTGGCGGTTGCCCGGAGCCGGAAGACTGGCGCGGAAGATGTGGCGGTTGATGTCGAACTGCTCGTCCTCCACCCAGCTTGGATGGTCGATATCGACGGGCGCTTTTTCAAGCCGCGATTTCAGTATCGGCGCAAGATGCAACCGGCCTGCGATCATCTTCTTGAAGTCCTCGAAGAAATTTCCTTCGTATCCTTCTTTCGGTTTGAAGATCGCCATGCTGCCGACATGCATCGGCGTCTCCGGCGTTTCGAGATAAAGAAACGACGCGTCCATCGAAGACAGTTTCTTGGCCTGACTCATGTGACTCTCCTCTGATTGCCAATCGTCGCCTTATGGCGCTTCTGGTCTGGCAACATTCCCTAAACGCGTATTGCTTCCGGTCGTGCATAGGCAAGAGCGAACGGCCCCGAACGATCGAATGGATGAAACTCACCTTCATGCTGCGCAAGGCGATCGGCGACCGCCCACAATGCGGCGGCGTTGACGCCAATGCCGATATGACTCGCAAGCGAAATTTCGATGTTTTCTGCTGTGTCGGTTTCACGCACCAGACACGTTCGCCAATTGACGATTCCATCGGTGCGCGTGAACAAAGAACTCGTCGGCACGGGAAGGTCTCCGGCAATCGCCTGAATGTCCTTGATGTCGGAGTCCTCGATGGTTTCGCCCGACACCATTTCATAGACGCGCTTGGCATTGGTCGCGGTGATGTCGCCCGCGAACGGACTGCCGAGCGTGACGACGTAGCGAACCATGTCCGGCATATGCAGCGCGAGGTCGCGCGCGTAAACACCGCCGAGCGACCAGCCGACAATGCTGACCTTGCGGCCGGTGGTGTTGTAAACACTCATCAGAAGTTTGCGTAGTTTCTCGCGCATGCCGTACACGCCGCCGACATTGCGTCCAAGTCCCCAAGGATGCGACGAGAAACCGAGCAGATCGAGATAGCGTCGCAGAATGAGTGTCGAGACGTCGGTCGCAAGTAGTCCAGGCAAAACCAGAACCGGATGGCCGTCGCCTCGCGGCGCAGCCAGCAGCGCGGGCGACAACAAAAGCGTCGCATTCAGTTCGAACAGTCCTCGGCCCTCGGCCAGAAACAGTCCAAGACTTGGCGGACGCAGCCGCTTGTTATCGTTCGACCCGTTATCAATCGCCGGCATGGACACAACACTCAACCAAGGGCGATGAGTTTAAGAGCATGTGGCGGATTATGCCAACTGCCATTCGCGTTCAGCGAATTGGCCAGCGAACGTAGTGAATTTTATTGCTTTGCAGCATTGAGCCGGGCTTACTCGCACATACTGTCCGGTAACGCCGCTTTGTCGTTGCTGCGGCATGCGGCTTAACGTCCCTTTGGCGCGTCACGCATCGACCACAGGATTGCGGTAAATCGCTTGCAATGAAACCACGGATTGCATGAGCACCTATCGCCTCGATCATCTCTTTGCCCCGCGCACTATCGCGCTCGTTGGCGGAAGTCCGAAGCCGGGCTCGGTCGGCGGCGCGACGCTGCGCAACCTGAAGGCCGGTGGCTTTGAGGGTCCGATCGACGTCATCAACCGAAAATATTCCGAGATCGAAGGCATCAAGACCAGGCGCGATTTCAAGAATCTGCCGCATGTGCCTGACCTGACCATCATCTGCACGCCGCCGTCGGCGGTGCAAGGTGTGGTCAAAGCCGCAAGCGCGCATGGTTGCCCGTCCGCGATGGTGCTGACAGCCGGATTGGGACTGGGAACGGGATCTTTCACTGAAGCGATCGCACAGACGGCGCGCCTGACCGGTCTAAGATTGATTGGCCCGTCGCTCGGCGTGCTGGTGCCTCGTGTCAAACTCAACGCCAGCTTTGCGTCACGACTGCCGGCGGATGGAGATCTCGCGGTCATCTCGCAATCGGGCGCGATCTCGACAGCACTCGTCGAATGGGCATCGAACCGGAGCATCGGATTTTCCGCCATCGTATCGATGGGAGAAAATCTCGACGTCGATTTCGGCGACCTGCTGGACTACTTCGCCCAAGACAGTCAAACGCGCGCGATCCTGATGTATGTCGAATCCATCAGCGATGCGCGAAAATTCATGTCGGCTGCCCGCGCCGCCGCACGCGTGAAGCCGGTCGTCGTCATCAAATCCGGCCGCCACAGGCAAGGTGCTCGCGCAGCCGAAACGCATACCGGGGCACTTGCCGGCGCCGATGAAGTCTATGAAGCGGCCTTCCGCCGCGCGGGACTGTTGCGCGTGCTCGACATGGAGGAATTGTTTTCCGCAGCCGAGACGCTGGGGCATCTGCAATCGTCGCACGGTCATCGCCTCGCCATATTGACCAATGGCGGCGGCCTTGGCGTGCTGGCGGTGGACAGGCTGATCGATCTCGGCGGCGAATTGGCAGGATTGTCCGAGGATGTGCGCAAAAGTCTCGGTGAATTTCTGCCGGAGCGCTGGTCGAACGCCAACCCGATCGACATTCTGGGCGACGCCGATGGTGAGCGCTATGCACGCGCGTGCGAGCAAATTCTTGGCGATACTGCCAACAATGCGCTGCTGGTAATGAACGCGCCAAACACGCTGGCTTCACCGATTGAATCGGCAATGGCAATCGCAGCCGCAGTCAAGAAATTGCGGGACGAAACGCATTCGCGCAAACCCGTGTTTGCCGCGTGGGTCGGCGACAGCGGAACCGCGACCGGTGTATTCAGCGCAGCAAATATTCCGAATTTTGCCAATGAAGCCGATGCGGTTCGCGGTTTCATGCATATCGTGCGCTACCGCGAAGGTATTGATGTCGCGATGCAGACGCCGCCAAGCCTGCCGAAGGATTTCGCGCCGGATGTCGCAGCCGCTCGCGCCGTCGTTCAAGGCGCCCTGAAGCAGAAACGCAGTTGGCTTAGCTCAATTGAAATCACCGATCTGTTCGCGGCCTACTCCATCCCGATTGCATCGGCGGTGCTGGCGCGCGATCCCGATCAGGCTGCCCGCGCCGCGATGCCACTGCTTGCTGAAGGCAATACTGTTATCGTCAAGATTAGTTCGCCGGACATTTTGAACAAATCCGATGTCGGCGGCGTGCGGTTGAACCTGACAAGCGAACGCGCCGTGCATGACGCGACCGCAGACATCATTCAACGCGCACGCGCGATGAAGCCTCGCGCGATCATTGACGGCGTCACCGTTCACCCGATGATCCTGCGCCCCAAGGCGCGCGAATTGATTGCCGGTCTCGCCGACGACCCGACATTCGGCCCGGTCGTGGTGTTCGGGCGCGGCGGGACGGCCGTAGAAGTCATCAACGACAAGGCGCTGGCATTGCCGCCGCTCGATCTCAATCTTGCGAAAGACCTGATCGGACGCACGCGCGTATCGCGCATTCTCAAGAGCTATCGCGACGTGCCGGCTGTCGACGAGAGCGCTGTGGCATTGTTGCTGGTCAAGATCGCCCAGATGGCGGCGGACTTACCGGAAATTCGTGAACTCGATATCAATCCCCTGCTCGCCGACAAGGATGGCGTGATCGCCGTCGACGCGCGGATTTCCATCGCGCCTTTAGGCGAGACGGTGCGTGGGTCCGGCCATTACCGCTTTGCGATCCGGCCTTATCCGAAGGAATGGGAACGGCATGCGACCTTGAAAGACGGCAGGGGCGTTTTCGTCCGGCCCGTTCGGCCCGAAGATGAGTATCTGTATCCGGAATTCTTCGCGCAGCTCTGCAAGGAGGATATCCGCCTGCGGTTCTTCTCTGCCATGAAGGAACTTACGCACCCCTTCATCGCACGACTGACCCAACTCGACTACGCACGCGCGATGGCGTTCATCGCCATTGAGGAGACCACCGGGAAGATGTTGGGCGTGGTGCGGCTTCACACCGACGCCGATTTCGAAAGTGCCGAGTACGCCGTGCTGGTCCGCTCCGACCTCAAAGGCATCGGGCTAGGCTGGA
>JAPLPA010000078.1:5928-8246 GCA_026400415.1 Afipia sp.
GAAGGCGTGCGCGCTATTCGCGGTCAAGTCATGAGCAGCAACAAAACGATGCTGGATATTTGCGCCCGGCTCGGCTTTACCATCAGCCCCGATCCGCAGAACATCGATCTGTCTATTGTCGTGCTGCCGATTGCAAAACCAGCTAAATGAAGTTTACGCGTCGATAGGAGAAATTTCATGGCCAGACTTGTCGTTTCAATGATCATCGCTGCGATCATCATCATCGGCGTCTATTTCATCGCTCCTGATGCGATCTTGCAACGCTGATGCCTAGGGAATGAGTACCGCGCGCCCAACAAGCTTGCCCTTCTGCAAGTCCACCAGAGCCTCATTGGCTTTCGCCAGCGGGAGCGTGGTGACAGGAATCGGCGCGACTTTCTTCGCTATCACCAGATCGATCAACTCCTGCGTTTCCTTGACGTTGCCGACGTAGCTGCCTTCAATCGTGATCGCGCGCATCGGAATGAGCGGAAGCGCCCATGTGGCACCGCCGCCGAACAGGCCAACCATGACGAGCTTGCCGCCCTTGCTCAGGCAGTCGAACCCGAGCTGCGAAGTCTGTGCATTGCCGACGAGATCGATCGCGCCGTAAATCGGTTCTCCGGCTTTCGTCATGATTTGCTGAAGCGCATCTGGTGCAGCGCCATCCACTGCGGCTAGCGCGCCGGCCTTCATCGCGGCCTCGCGCTTTTCCTTGTCGATATCGACGACAATGGCACCCTTCCCGCCCATGGCTTTCAACAGCGACAATGCCATCAAGCCCAAACCACCTGCGCCGAAGATGACAATCGGATGCTTTAAATGCGCTTCGAGCTTCTTGATCGCACTATAAGTCGTCACGCCTGAACAGGCGTAAGGCGCGGCCGTCACTGGATCGAGACCCTTCAAATCGACTAGATGACGAGGATTTGGCACCATGATGTAGTCAGAGTATCCGCCGTCGCAGTAAACGCCGAGCGAATTGGGTTTCAGACACATATTCTCCTCATCGGAGAGACATTTATCGCACTTGCCGCAGCCGAGCCACGGATAGACGAGCCGCACGTCGCCGACCTTTACGCCCTTGGCATCCGGACCGAATGCGACGACTTCACCGACGGTCTCGTGGCCCATGGTCAGCGGCAAAGACACACCGCGATCCTTCAACGAGAGCGGTTTGCGGCCATGACCAAGATCGTAACCGCCCTGCCAAATATGGAGATCGCTATGACAGACGCCTGCGGCTTTTACTTTTAGCAAAACCTGAGTGCCGGATGGCTTCGGCGTTGCAACATCGACTTCCAACAACGGGCCGTTGAACTCGGTGACTTGAAAACTTTTCATCGCGCTTCTCCCGTCGTTTTTTGTCAGTTTCTGGATTGGAGGTTTAGGCGATTGCCGAGATGGCAGCCACTGGGAAATTGGCCTAGCCTCACGAGTTGTTTTAATCCCCGCCTGCGGATATGGAGCTATAGTCCACAAAACAAATCAAAAAATAAGTCGAGGAAGCAGTGCCCCCCAGCGAACTCATTCGAGCCACCGCATGCGATCTGGTCGATCGATTGCGTTCAGGCAAAGTCACCCCCCACGACCTGCTGGACGCACTTGAGAAGCGAATTAGCGACGTCGACAGCAAGGTCAATGCGCTCCCCACCCTTTGTTTTGATCGCGCACGGGCACACGCAGACAGGTTGATGAAATTGCCGGTAGGTCAGCGCGGTCTACTCGCCGGCATGCCGGTACCGATCAAGGATCTCACCGATGTTGCCGGCGTTCTGACGACGCAAGGCTCTCCGATTTTCAAAGATAACATTGCTACAAAATCCAACATCGTTGTCGAGCATCTTGAAGCCAGCGGCGGTATCATCTACGCGAAATCGAATACACCCGAATTCGGGGCTGGCGCGCAGACTTTCAACGAGGTGTTCGGCCAGACACGAAATCCTTGGAATCTGTCCCGCTCTCCTTCCGGTTCGTCCGGCGGTGCGGCCGCTGCGCTCGCGAGCGGCACCGCATGGCTGGCTCACGGCACAGACGTTGGCGGATCATTGCGCAACCCCGCTAGCTTCTGCGGTGTTGTCGGCATACGCCCGAGCATAGGCCGCGTCGCTCATACGCCAAATGGAATGATCGATCGCACGCTCAGCGCCGACGGGCCGATGGCGCGCAACGTCGAAGACCTCGCGCTGATGCTCGATGCGATGTCCGGCGAAGAACCACGCGATCCATTGTCGCTTCCTGCGCTGCCGACATCGTTTCTCGCTGCGGCGCGCTCGGGTTCGAAGCCGAAGCGCGTAGCTTACTCGGCGGATCTGGGAATATCCCCGGTCGATTCCGAA
>JAPLPA010000521.1 GCA_026400415.1 Afipia sp.
GAGGGGTCGCCGACACGCGTGGTGCCTCCGCCCATCAGCGCAATTGGCTTGTGTCCCGTTTGCTGCATCCAGTGCAGCATCATGATCGGCAGCAGTGATCCGACATGAAGGGAGGGCGCGGTGCAATCGAATCCGATATAGCCTGTGATCGGTCCCTTAAGCGCGAGGGCGTCCAGCGCATCGGGTTCGGAGACCTGATGGATGAACCCGCGGCTCGCTAGCACTTTGAGAAAATCGGATTTGTAGGCGCTCATGTTGAGACTTCTCTGGAACGGCATTCATGATTTGCAGCGGCCTGTGGTGTATCAGGTCCGGCGTTGGATTCAACCGAGGAGCGCCCTTTGCTAAAGGCGATTGGCCTGATGAGCGGCACGTCACTGGACGGGATCGATGTCGCGCTGATCGAGACGGATGGTGAGCGCATCGGCGCATTCGGGCCGGTGGGCTATCGTGCGTATTCTGATGATGAACGCGCATTGCTGCGCGAGGCGTTGGCCGACGCGGCAGATTTAACAGACCGCTCATCGCGGCCCGGCGCCTTGCGTCAGGCAGAAAAATTGGTCACGCAGGTGCATGCCGAATGCGTCGAGGCGTACATGGCGCAACATTCGATCGATCGCGGGAGTATCGATGTCGTCGGCTTTCACGGACAGACGGTTCTTCATCGTCCGCAATCGAAGCTCACGGTTCAGATCGGCGATGGCGCAGCATTCGCCCGAATGCTGAAGCTGCCGGTGGTCTACGATTTTCGCGCCGCCGATGTGGCGCAAGGTGGGCAGGGTGCTCCGCTGGTACCGGTCTTTCATCGCGCGCTGGTTGCGGCGTTGGATGGCGATGGCCCTGTCGCGGTGGTGAACATCGGCGGCGTTGCCAACATCACCTACATCGACGGGGAAACGTTGATTGCGTGCGACACCGGACCGGGCAACGCTTTGCTCGATGACTTCATGCTGCGTCAAACGCGCTGACAACGGCTGGATTGCGCGCGCGCTGTCGTTACCGTTTTTTTCAAGACCTTTGCCGAAATCGCTCGACCGCAACGATTTCGCAAACTTGACCATCGACGGCACAACGACCAATGACGGTGCGGCGACGCTCACTGGATTTACTGCAGCATCAATCGCGCGCATCGGACCGCTGCTGCCGACACGACCGCATGAATGGATTGTCGTAGGTGGTGGCGCGAACAATCCGACGCTGATGCGTATGCTAGGAGATGCGCTAAGTCCGGCTAAGGTGATGCGCGGTCATGATTTGGGGTGGTCGGGCGATTCCGTTGAGGCGCAGGCCTTTGCCTACATGGCGGTTCGCAGCCTCAAGGGTTTGCCGCTGACCTATCCGGGTACAACTGGCGTGAAAGTACCGCTGACTGGCGGTGTATTGGCAAAACCGTAGAACGCCGATCAGCGAACGTTGGCCAGTCGCATATCGAGATACGACGTGACCGACTCCATCAACGGCTCGAGCTTGCCGCCGAAAAAATGATTGGCGCCGGGGATCACCTGCTGATCGATCACGATGCCTTTTTGCGTCTTCAGTTTTTCCACCAGCGTGTTCACGTCCTTCTGCGGCACGACCATGTCCTTGTCGCCGTGCACGATCAGGCCGGACGAGGGGCAGGGTGCAAGAAACGAGAAGTCGTAGAGATTGGCCGGCGGCGCTATCGAGATGAAGCCTTCGACTTCGGGTCGGCGCATCAGAAGCTGCATGCCGATCCATGCGCCGAACGAGAATCCGGCGACCCAGCACGCGCGTGCTTCTGGATTGATGGTCTGCGCCCAGTCCAAGGCCGACGCCGCGTCCGACAATTCGCCGGTGCCGTGATCGAATGAACCCTGGCTGCGGCCGACGCCGCGGAAGTTGAATCGCAGCACCGAGAAGCCGCGCGCCACGAATGAATAATACACCTGATAGATGATCTGATGATTCATCGTGCCGTGAAATTGCGGATGCGGGTGCAGCACCATCGCAATCGGCGCATTCTTCTGCTTCGCTGGATGATAACGGCCTTCGAGGCGACCGGCGGGGCCGGTGAAAATAACTTCGGGCATCAAGCATCCTTAAAGAGATAGTCAATCGACATTGTGCTGGTAGGTCAGCCTGTGCGAATGGGTGTCGATGAGTTTTTGGTTAGTTCAGGCCGGTTGAGGCGTGAATTTGAGGCCGCGTTCTACCATAGGGCGTAGGGCGAAAAGCAAGCATATTGAGCATCGCAAGGCCGCTTTCGTGGCCCAATATGAAGCATCGCAACCGGGGATTCCGGGCGAATCGAACAGGGCCGATGGCGTGAGACGCGAGCGAATCTATCTCGACTGGAACGCCACCACACCGCTGCGGGTAGAGGCGCGGGCGGCTATGACGGCGGCGCTTGATCTGATCGGCAATCCGTCGTCGGTTCATGAGGAAGGCCGTTCTGCACGCAATATGGTGGAAGCTGCGCGCACGATCATTGCGCATGCGCTTGGGGCGGATGCGCGCAATGTGATCTTCACGTCCGGTGGAACGGAAGCGAATGTGCTGGCGCTGACGCCGGGCTTGCGACGAGGCGACAGCCTGCCGGTTCAGCGGCTGGTTGTTTCCGCAGTCGAGCACGTGTCGGTCATGGCGGGCGGACATTTTGCACCCGATGCAATCGCGATCGC
>JAPLPA010000062.1 GCA_026400415.1 Afipia sp.
AACTGCGCGCAATCTGACCGGCGCCATCAACGCCATCATTGAGAAAGCAGGCCTTCGCATCGTCGCGCAGAAGCGCATCCAAATGACACGCAAACAGGCCGAGACTTTCTACGCGGTGCACAAGGCCCGCCCGTTTTTCGGCGAGCTGGTGGATTTCATGATTTCTGCACCTGTCGTCGTGCAGGTGCTCGAAGGCGAGAACGCGGTGTTGAAGCATCGCGACGTGATGGGCGCAACCGATCCGTCGAAAGCCGCAGACGGTACGATCCGCAAGGTGCACGCCAAGTCAATCGGCGAAAATTCGGTGCACGGTTCGGACTCGGTCGAAAATGCCGGCATCGAAATTACGCAATTTTTCTCCGGCAACGAAATCGTCGGCTGATCCAAAACAATAAATAACCGGGCGGGGGCTCACGATGAACTGGTTGATGCAGTTTTTCGATCTGGCGACGTACACGAACCTGCTCACTCAGTTTGAGTCTGAGATCCGGCAGCCGCAATTTTACGTCGCGCTGACCAAGATCATCTGGATCAACGTGCTGCTGTCCGGCGACAACGCGCTGGTGATCGCGCTGGCGTGTCGGGGGCTGCAGCCCAAGCAGCGCGTCTGGGGCATGGTGCTGGGTGCGGGCGTCGCCGTCGTGTTGCGCATCATTTTCACCTTCATCGTCGTGACGCTAATGGCGCTGCCGTTCCTCAAGCTGATCGGCGGATTGGCGCTGATTGTCATCGCGGCCAAACTGCTCGTTCCGGAAAGCCAGGACGAAGACGGCGTTCAGGCGGCGGCCCATTTGTGGGCTGCAGTCCGCATCGTCGCCATCGCCGACATCATCATGAGCCTCGACAACGTCATCGCGGTCGCTGCGGCGGCCAATGGCAGTGCGATCCTGCTGATCCTCGGTCTTGCGATCAGCATCCCGATGATCGTGGCCGGCGCTGCCGTCATCATGGCACTGCTCGACAAGCTGCCTATTCTGGTGTGGTTCGGCGCAGCATTGCTGGGATGGATCGCGGGCGAAGTGATCGCGACCGATCCGGCGATTGCGCCATGGCTGCACAGCTTCCTCAGCGGGACGGTCAATCTCTCCTTCGAGACGGTGTCGTCGATGTTCGGTTTCACCAGAAATCTCCGGTTCGGCACCGATGTGGGCGAACTTCTCCTCGGCCTGCTTGGGATCGTCGTCGTACTGGTATGGGGCTCGATCTGGCGGGGCCGGGCGCTGCGCGCGCGGGGAGCCTCAGTGCACGCCTGACGAGGCGGGAATGCAGTTGCAGTCCCGATACGCCTTGCACATCCGAATTTTTCGTGTTGGGATTGCGCCCGCAATCGGATTTGGGCCGTTCGGCTGTGCGCTTGATCGTTAAACAGAACGCTAGGATTGTTGAAGCCCGCGAGTGGCGTGGCACGCGATGAGCGTGACCGCGCTTTTTTTGTATCCAGATTAAGGAGACAGGCGTGGCAAAAGGCACAGTCAAATGGTTCAACCCGACCAAAGGCTACGGGTTCATCAAGCCGGACGCGGGCGACAAGGATGTGTTCGTCCATATCTCGGCGGTCGAACGCGCTGGACTTTCGACGCTCAACGAAAACCAGGTCGTCGAATTTGATCTCGTCGACAATCGCGGCAAGTCATCCGCCGAAAATCTCAAGGTGAAGTAAACACCGTTTGCTCTCATCATTGTTCGAAGACTTCATCCCCGGCCATCGTGCCGGGGTTTTGTTTTGTGCGTTCGCTTTCAGATCACAGTCGGCGCGATCAGCGTGTCTTCGGGGCTCGCCTTCGCATCGGTCTTGCAGACGCCGCCTTCGAGGCGCGCGCCGCCGCTCGCGACAAGGCGAAGTGCATCCGGATAGATCCGGTGTTCAATCGACAGAACGCGCTTCGCCAACGTCTCCGGCGTATCGTCGTCGCGCACCGCTACCGCGCCCTGCATGACGATCGGGCCGGAATCCATTTCGGACACGACGAAATGCACGGTCGCACCATGAATTTTCACGCCGTCTTTCAATGCGCGTTCGTGGGTATGCAGGCCCTTGTAGGATGGCAACAGAGCAGGGTGGATGTTCAACATGCGGCCATCCCACTGCTTGACAAACCACGGTGTCAAAAGGCGCATGAACCCCGCAAGGCAAACCAGATCGATTTTGTGGGCGGCAAGTTTATCCTGCAACGCTTGCTCAAATGCGTCGCGATCTTTGCCGAAGGTTTTACTTTCGACGGTCGCGGTTTCAATTCCCGCTTCGCGCGCCTTTTCAAGGCCGCCCGCATTGGCGATATTCGATATGACAAGCACGATGTCGGCGGGATAAACGTCTTGTTTGGCAGCCTCGATCAGCGCCGTCATGTTCGAGCCGCGCCCGGAAATCAGAATGGCGACGCGGCGTTTGGTCATGTCATTCCGCCAGATCGAGGTGGCCGCTGTAAAACACGCGCTCGTCGCCTTTCGCATCGACCACTTCGCCGAGATCGACGACGCGCTCGCCGCTCTGTGCAAACACGTCCATCACCTCGACGAGTTTCTCGCGCTTGACGATGGCGATCATCCCAATGCCGCAGTTGAAGGTGCGAAGCAGTTCGAGCTCGGCGATATTGCCTTCGCGCGCGAGCCATTTGAACACCGGCAGCACGGGGACTTGAGTGAGATCGATGCGGACACCGAGATGTTTCGGCAGTACGCGCGGAATGTTGTCGGTGAAGCCGCCGCCAGTGATGTGAGCGAGACCCTTGACGCCGCCGGTTTCGCGGATCGCACGCAGGCAGGAGAGAACATAAAGTTTTGTCGGTGTGAGTAGCGCGCCGCCGAGTGTCATGACTGGCGCGAACGGCGCCGGTGCATCGAACGCGACGCCGGATTTCTCGACGACTTTGCGCACCAGAGAAAATCCGTTGGAATGAACGCCGGAGGAGGCGAGGCCGATCACCGCGTCGCCTGCCGCGATATCCTTTGTCGGCAACAACGTGCCGCGCTCGGCTGCACCCACTGCAAAACCCGCGAGATCGTAATCGCCATCCTTATAAAGCCCCGGCATCTCCGCCGTCTCGCCGCCGATCAGCGCGCAACCGGATTCGCGACAGCCTTCCGCAATGCCGGCGACGATCGCAGCGGTGGCTTCGGGGTCGAGCTTGCCGCAGGCAAAGTAGTCGAGAAAAAACAGCGGCTCCGCACCCTGGACCACGAGATCGTTGACCGACATCGCCACGAGGTCGATGCCGATGCCGCCATGTAAACCTGTGTTGATGGCGATCTTGACCTTGGTGCCGACGCCGTCGGTGGCGGCCACCAGAACGGGGTCTTTAAAGCCAGCGGCCTTGAGATCGAACAGTCCGCCAAAGCCGCCGATTTCGGCATCCGCGCCTGCACGCGCGGTGGCGCGGACCAGCGGCTTGATCATGTCCACCAGCCGGTTGCCAGCGTCGATATCGACGCCTGCATCAGCATAGGAAAGGCCGGATTTCTTGTCGGTCATACTAGTGTCCTGAATCCGAAATTCGCCTCACTCCACAGCGCCTTCCGTAGCGAATTTCGGATTCAAAGGACACTAGAAACTATAGATTTGAGTGTGGTTTTGGTGCGCAAGTCTGCAAAAGAACGTGCTGTAGAAATGATGCGGACTTGCGCACCACCACACTCTGCTTTCTGAGAATAAGCCGGTGGTTACGTTGGATTCTGTGCAGGTGCAATGGCTTGGCGCAATGACCAAATTGGGGCTGTGCATAGCGTGGTCAGCGCCGTCCAGACCTGTTCCGCCGGGCCAAATCCCTTGCACGCGATGGGGCCGACGTTACAAAGCTGTGAGCCGGGAAAAGTCGCGTGAATCTGCCAAACATCATTACCCTGATGCGTATCGTGCTGGTGCCGGTGATTATCTGGGCCATCGCTTCGCAGCAGATGAAACTGGCGTTTGTGATCTTCGTCGTCGCGGGCGTCAGCGACGCGATCGACGGCTTTCTCGCCAAGCGTTTCAATATGGTGACGGACATCGGCGCGTTGCTCGATCCGGTTGCCGACAAGGCGCTCTTGGTGTCGATCTACATGACGCTCGGCATCATGGACACCATTCCGCGCTGGCTCGTCATTCTCGTGGTGTCGCGCGACATCATGATCGTCGGCGCCGTCATCATTTCATGGCTGCTGGAAAATCCTATACCGATGAAACCGCTGATGGTGTCCAAATTGAACACGGTGGCGCAGGTGGCCTTCGCAGCGTTAGTGCTGGCCTCGCTCGGCTTCGGCTTTCATGCTGAGCCGCTTGAGACGATCCTGATGGGCGCGGTTGCGGTGCTGACAGTCCTGTCGATGTCGTTCTATCTCGTCGAATGGGCGCGGCACATGAGCACGACGGAGCCGCTTCCGTGAGTTTGGCTGCGCGCACACAACCACGGCAACTTGCGCTTGCGCTTCCGCATGCGGAGAGTCTCACGCGCGATAATTTTCTCGAAGGGCCATGCAATGCGCAAGCACTGGCGCTGGTCGATGCATGGCCGGATTGGCCGAACCGCATCATGATGCTGGCCGGCCCCGAAGGCGGTGGCAAAAGTCATCTCGCGACGATTTGGGCCGAGATTGCGGGTGCGCGCTCGATCTCGGCGCATCTGCTCACAAGTGAGAATGTCCCCGGCGCACTGGCGACGGGTGCCACCGTGGTCGACGATCTCGATCCGGCCACGCTCGATCACCGCGCGCTGTTTCACCTTATGAACCTTGCGCGTGAAGACGGCGCCTATGTGCTTTTGACGTGCCGTCTGCCGCAAACCCTGTTCGACATTGAATTGCGCGACTTGCAGTCGCGATTGCGCGCCATACCGGTCGTGACTCTCGATCCACCGGACGATGCAATGCTGCGCGCGCTGATCGTGAAATTCTGCGCCGACCGGCAGATGAATGTGGACGAGGCTCTGGTGAGCTATCTCGCAACCCACATCGAGCGATCCTTCACGGCGGCGCGGCGCATCGTGGCGCTGCTCGATGCGGAAGCCTTGCGGCTGCGGCGTCCCGTCACGCGGGCGCTGGCGGTCGAGGTGCTGCGGGATGCCGCAGCCTGACACCTCAACTCTTTCGGCAACGTTTTTGGCGCTGCGCCGTTAAGCCTGCACACCCATAA